>NZ_WTKV01000010.1:0-152873 GCF_011378705.1 Pseudoalteromonas sp. SA25
TGGATATCTCCCGACACACTCATAAATAAAATGTTCGTCTCACACGCTTTAGCAATTCGACGGTTACTGATCAAACCATGTGCATAGCCCAGTAAAATAATCTTTAGCATTACCGAAGGTGGATACGCCGCCGCGCCCGTTTTGTCATTGTTGTACCACGCGTCAAACCCCGATAAATCGAGTTTATTTTCGACAATATAACAAAGGGCATACTCAAAAGTGCCAGGCAGAATTTGCTCAGCGAAATTGATAGGAATGAATTTATTTTGACAGGATAAGTCAGGCTTGTAGTTAGCCATAACAGTTTACCGTGGGTGAATAATATCTATTAGATCACAGCGAACAGATGGATTCAAGGTTAAAAAGCAACCAACCAAGAATAGTTGGATACGTTCCTAAAAAGAGTAATTCTACAGCCTCAACGCCTCGTTAAGAGGCAAAAAATTGTTGGCTAAAATAAGCGACGAAGGAGCAAAAGCCAACTGTTTTTTGTCCTTTTAAACGACTTGTTAAACGGCGACTTCCCCTATGCGAAAACAATCCGAAATAGTTAAATCACCCTTAAGTTTTATTCTTTTGCACATGTGATTTGGCATATCATCATTAAATGGTTCTATATGAAAAAGCTCATTTACACACCAAGTTTCAGCGTCTAAATTTGTAGACATAATCGGATGCCCCATTGTTACATCTTTGCCATTATTATTTAGCACCACCCAACCAGTAACATGCAAATTGCCAAATGACTCGATATGCTCTACTTCATTCCCATCTGCATCGACAAATTTTGTGTTATGGGAAATTGACTCTTTCTCTGTACTTATTTGTGTATAGCCAAGTTTATGACCTTTAAAATCAAAAGTAGCGTTATGCAACAAGAGAAGTGTACAAAGAGTAATTTTATCTGATTGCTTTAGAAATAAATCTTTATCTATTAGAAGTTTATTTGAAACGATGACACTTACAAGCTCAGTTATCAATTCCTCTTGTGTAAATGCCACATCAGAAACTAGAAACCCCATAATATGTTGAATAGCTTCTAATGTTTGTTGAGATAACTTGCCATCTTTTAAAGTGGCTGTTTTATTTTTTTTATCATCTTTGAAAGCGTTTTCAATACGACTCTTTAATCTTTGCTGGCTAACATTGAATTTTTCTTTAAGCACTGATTCTTTAAATTTATTTACCTGAAGAACCATTAACTTCTTAATCCAAAGAGGAAAAGGTGAAGATATATCTAATGATTTCTTAGGGGAATTATACTCTAGGAAATATTTCATTCTTAAGTACATTGTTTCTAATGATTGGTTTGCTAACCCACGATCTCTTTGATCATTGTGAGCAACAAAGTCAGCAATTTCACGGAAAACTGGCATCTTGTTTGAATAAGCTCTCATTCGCATAAACAAGCTATCTATGTCATTTTCATCAAATTGACCCTTCTCAATTTTAAGAATCAACTTTTGAGCTTTACTTTTTTCGATACCCTTCACGATGCGAGATGCTCCTTGCCGTTTAACAATTTTGTCTACGACATTTGTCGTTTTATAAACCGAAAAATGTCCATATATTACAGTGCATTTATCTTAACCATCAAATAAACACCTGTAAACAATTAGTTAACTGGAAATTATTTTTAATCAATGCACAAATATACCGAAATGGTGGAGATCAGTAATATTGGACAAAACAACAGGTACTGTATATATACAGTTAACTTTTACTAGAGATTGATATCATGAAATCACCTTTTTTAACTATGATATCCGAACAAATGTATCTAAAGCGTTATTCTAAAAGTACTATTAAAGCGTATTTATACTGGATAGCTTCGTTTATTTGATTTAATTCTATGAGGCACCCAACAACGATGGGAGATAATGAGGTCGAACTTTTTTTAGCTTTTTTAAACTCGTTTAGTCAACCAACAAAATGTTGCTCCTAACACTCAAACACAAGCCTTAAATGCGTTGAGCTTTTTTATTTAAAGAAGTGATTAAAAAGCCACTCTCATTAGGTTTTATTAAGAGCAAATGAGCAACTAATTTCACAACAAAATGCCGACGCCGTTATCAGCCCTTTTTCAAGATTATAAATCTCCCCGATTAAAAAAAAAAAGCACAGCCCACAAGCGCCATGCTTTTTGAATCAACCTTAATCCAGCTTACTTTACAAACGAATGCCGCCGTCTATTTCAACCACGCGGCCGGTAAAAAAGTCGTTTTCGATTATGTATTGTGCAGTATGCGCAATTTCGTCGCTTTCGCCTAAGCGCCCTACTGGCGTTACTGCGAGCATACGTTGTTTGGCTTCGGGCTTCATGGCGTCGGTCATGGCGGTACTTATTACACCTGGTGCAATAGCGCCTACACGTATACCAAAACGACCTAGTTCTTTAGCCCATGTGGTGGTAAGTGCCACTACGCCTGCTTTTGATGCTGCGTAATTTGTTTGGCCTATGTTACCTGCTCGCGCTACGCTCGACATATTAACTATAACGCCGCCTTTACCAGATTCAATCATGTGGCTTGCAGCTTCCCGCCCTGCTAAAAACACACCGGTCAGGTTTACATCAATAACTGATTGAAATTGCTCAAGAGACATTTTTTTAATGACTTTGCCGTCTTTAGCCTTTATAAACATGCCGTCGCGTAAAATACCGGCGTTGTTTATAAGCACACCAATGTGGCCAAAATCGCTGTTAATGGTATTAAATACGTTTTCTACTTCGCTCTCATTTGTTACGTTTGCGGCATAACCTTTAATATTGCTGGTTACACCTTCAAGCTGCATTAATTGCATAAGTTGCTCGCATGCGGTGTTTAATAAGTCTTGTGCCATATCTATTAAAGCAATGTTGGCACCCATAAGTGCAAATTTTTGCGCCATTGCAAAGCCTAAACCTTGTGCGCCTCCGGTTATTACTACCGTGTTATTTTTAATTTCCACGCGTTGCTCCTACTTAGAAAACAGTTTAAAAATGGCACTAAAGTCATCACTACCCGCACCTTGGTGCTGTAGCATAGTGTATAAATTTTTAGCCATTGAACCCATTGGGGTTGATGAATTACTTTGCTGCGCGGCTTCCATGGCAAGGCCTAAATCTTTAGCCATTAAATCAACCATAAAGCCTGGTTTGTAATCGTTACTAGCAGGGACTGTATCCATTACACCTGGGCAAGGGTTGTAAAGTTCAAGCGTCCAGTTACGGCCAGAACTTGCGGTCATTATGTCGCTAAGTACTTTAGGATCGAGGCCGTTATTAATACCCATTTGCAGTGCTTCGCTGGTGCCTGCCATTAAAATGCTAAGTAGCATGTTATTACATATTTTTGCTACTTGCCCTGCGCCAATATCGCCAGCATGAAATATGTTTTTACCCATATCACTCAGCACTGTATGTGCTTTATCAAACGCGGCTTTTTCGCCGCCTACAATAAAAGCAAGTGTGCCTGCGGTTGCGCCTGCAACACCGCCCGATACCGGTGCATCTACAAAGCTTATGCCTTGTTTGCCAAGTGCACTGCCTACAGTGCGTGCTGATTCTGCATCTATTGTTGAGCAATCAATTACTAATGTATTATTGCTTAGCACGTTAATTAAACCGCTGCCGTCGTTATTTCCTAAATACAGCGATTTAACATGCTTGCCTGCAGGTAACATACTAATAAGTACGTCAGCATTGGTTGCGCACTGCTTTGCATCAACTACTGCTTTTGCGCCTTTGCTTGCAAGTTGATTTACGACCGACTGGTTTAAATCGAACACACTCACAGTATGTCCAGCTTTAATTAAGTTAGCCGCCATTGGGCCGCCCATATTACCTAAGCCGATAAAACCAATATTGAGTTTAGTCATCGTCTTTCCTTTATTTGTGTGTTGGCGTGTCTAAGCCATTGAGTGGGTGGTTTTCGCCAAAGCGATTAGCAAAAAAACTGTCTACTATTGTTTGTGGGACATCACTAAGTGTTTTGTACTGCCAATTAGGCGCGCCGTCTTTATCTATTAATAACGCCCTTACGCCTTCTTGAAACTCACCTACTTCGCCAGCGCGCACCGACATACCCAGCTCCATTTTAAAACACGCTAATAAGCTTTTGCCTTTACTTGTTTTTAATTGCTCACTAACGAGTGCGCAGCTTAGTGGGCATCCGTGTTTAAGTGACTTTTGAGCGCGTTGTAGCCATTTATCGTCAGTGGTTAGCCCTAAAATATAATCTACCTGCTCCTGCAAAGTTGTAAACTCACCCAGCTTTTGAATCGTTTTTAGGTTAGCTTTTACATTGCCTTTTGGCATACGCGCAGATTGGTTGTCTAAATCGGTTAATAACTTAGTTAAACGCTCATGATTTAAGCTTGCGGTTTTGCCCCATTTAGCTGCTAAAATTTGCGCAAGCATGCCATCATATTTGTTGCTATCGATAAAGTGATCGGCAAGCGATACAAAACGCGCGTCGTCGCAGTTAATTGATGCTGACGTTAGCCCTAAAAATAACCCGACGTTTTGTGGCATTTTATGTAAAAAGTAACTGCCGCCTACATCTGGGTATAAACCTATGGTTTGCTCTGGCATGGCAATGCGAGATGTTTCGGTTACAACGCGGTGGCTAGCACCGGCCATTAGCCCTAAACCGCCGCCCATCACTATGCCGTTACCCCAAACAAGGATTGGTTTATCAAAGGTATGAATAAGGTAATCAAGCTTGTACTCAAATGTAAAAAACTCTTCAACTAAACTTGTTGGTTTACCTTGCGCCATCGCATGATGAAGGCTTACAACATCGCCGCCTGCACAAAATGCTTTATCGCCTGCGCCTTTTAACAAAACCATTGCAATAGCTTCATTGTCTTGCCAAGCTCGCAATTGCGGCTCAAGTAATTTGATCATCTCAAAATTAAGCGCATTTAACGCTTTTGGCGCGTTAAGTGTAATAAGCCCTATTAAACTGCCATTTTCTGCGGCTGCAGTTTCAAATACTACGGGCTCATCAGCGCTATTCAATACTGTTAAAGCACTCATTAGCCGTTTACCCAGTTAGCGCGGCGTTTTTCTAAAAAGGCGTTTACGCCTTCTTGTTGATCCTCGGTATCAAATAAACCAACAAATAACTCGCGCTCAAGAGGCAATACACTTGCCATTGGTTGATGGCGCCCTTTTTGAATCAATGTTTTACATGCTGCAACTGAGGTGGGGCTTTGATCGGCCACTTGGTTGGCCAGTTTTAATGCTGCCGCAAAGCTTTCACCCTGTAGTACTACTTCTTCTACTAAGCCGATTTGCAGGGCTTTATCAGCTTTTAAGCGCTCGCCGCATAAAATCATGCGCTTTGCCCAGCCTTCGCCTACAAGCCATGCTAAATTTTGTGTACCACCCGCACAGGGTAATAACCCAACTTTAGCTTCAGGGAGCGCCATTTGTGCTTGCTCTTCCGCTATACGTATATCGCACGCAAGCGCGACTTCTAGCCCGCCGCCCATTGCATAGCCGTTTATGGCTGCAACCGACACGCCTCTAAAATTACTAAGCGCTTCAAATGCTTCACCAAATACACGCGACATATCGGCGGCTACGCCTTTATCGCCACCAGCAAATACGTTTAGGTCGGCACCAGCGCTAAAAAACTTCTCGCCTTCACCAGTCAGTACTAATGCATAAATATTTTTATTATTATTAAGCTCATTAACGGTATTTTTTAAATCAACTAAGGTGTCTTTTGTCCAGGTATTTGCTGGCGGATTAGACATCGTTAAAATAGCAACATGACCTTCGGTTGTAAGTTCAATACTCGGATTAGATTTTGATTCTGACATACATTGCTCCTTATAAAACGTCGCTTGCAGACTCAGCTAAAATTCGGCGCGCAATAATTACACGCATAATTTCGTTAGTGCCTTCTAAAATTTGATGAACGCGTACATCACGTACATGGCGCTCAAGCGGGTATTCTTTTATGTAACCGTAACCACCATGAATTTGCAGTGCGTCGTTACACACGGTAAAGCCAACATCGGTAGCAAAACGTTTAGCCATGGCGCAGTAAGTGGTTTTTTCAACGTCGTTATTATCAAGTTTAAACGCAGCAAGCCTAACCATTTGGCGCGCAGCTACAAGCTCGGTGTTCATATCGGCAATTTTAAATTGCAATGCTTGAAACGCAGCCAATGGTTTACCAAATTGTGTACGTTCTTTTAAATATTCACGGGCGGTATTGAGCGCCGCTTGCGCTGTACCAATTGAACATGTGGCAATGTTAATTCGGCCGCCATCAAGGCCTTGCATCGCAAATTTAAAGCCTTCTCCCTCTGCCCCTAATAAGTTATGCGCCGGAATGCGTACATCTTCAAAGCTAATTAGGCGTGTAGGTTGTGCGTTCCAACCCATTTTTTCTTCTGCTTTGCCGTATTCAACGCCTTTTGCGTCGGCAGGCACTACAAATGCCGAAATACCCGCAGCGCCTTCGCCGCCTGTACGTGCCATTACCACTAATACTTCGGTTTCGCCCGCGCCCGATATAAACATTTTTGAGCCGTTAATAACGTACTCATCACCTTCAAGTACGGCTTTTGTTTTAAGTGATGCGGCGTCTGAACCCGACCCTGGCTCTGTTAAACAGTAAGAGGCAAGTAACTCGCCCATTACTAATTGCTCTACGTATTTGTCTTTAACGGCATCGGTACCAAAACTTGCTACCATCCAGGTAGCCATATTATGAATGGTTAACATGGCCGTTGTTGCGGTACAACCCATAGCAAGCTGCTCAAAAATAATACTCGAATCTAAACGAGATAAACCAAGGCCGCCTGCTTCCTCTGGCGTGTATAAACCACAAAAACCAAGCTCGCCCGCAGCTTTAATCGTGTCTTTAGGAAAGATATGTTCGCGATCCCATTTTGCGGCATAGGGCGCAAGTTCTGACTCGGCAAATTGGCGTGCTGTTTGAGCAAAGGCTTGTTGATCTTCAGATAAGTTAAAGTCCATGTTAGACCTCTTTAATTGTGTAAGTTATGTTAGTTGTGTTGTTAGTGTTTCCCGTCACGGGAGTAGTTTGTGACGAGCGGCGAAGGCTTATGTGTGTTGTGTGTGAAGTAGCCTTCGCGCCCATCTTTATTATTAATTATTCTTTTATTTACTCATTTTTTAATTACGATTATTTTAAGTTAATACTCATGTTTGGACCCGACGCAATGTCGTCTTCAAACCAACGTGATGTAATCGTTTTAGTTTCTGTGTAAAAGCGAATACCTTGTTTACCGTACGTGTGCGTATCGCCGTAAAACGAGCCTTTCCAACCAGTGAACGAAAAGAATGGAAGTGGCACCGGAATTGGTACATTAATACCGACTTGGCCCACTTCAATTTCGTGTTGGAATTTACGAGCCACTGCGCCGCTTGACGTAAATAACGAGGTGCCGTTACCGTAAGGGCTGTCGTTAATAAGTGCGATTGCTTCATCAAGCGTGTCTACAAACATACACGCCAGTACAGGACCAAATATTTCTTCTTTATATAAATCCATCTCTTTGGTTACATCGGTAAATAACGTTGGGCCAACCCAGTTACCTTGCTCATACCCTTCAACCGTAAAGTCAGAACCATCAATTAAACAAGTAGCGCCTTGCTCTTTACCACCGGCAATGAGTGATAAAATACGTGCTTTTGCTGCTTTTGATGTTTGTGGACCGTATGCTGCATTTGCATCATCCCACACGCCTGGGCGTACATTTTCAAAGCCTGCTTTAATTTCATCTACCCACTGACTTGCTTGACCTACAAATACAGCAACCGAAATACCCATACAACGCTGACCAGCAGCACCTACCGATGCGCCTACTAGGTTGTTTACGACATGCGATTTACTTGCATCTGGCATAATAACCATGTGGTTTTTAGCGCCAACACACGCTTGCACGCGTTTAAGATTTTGTGTGCCTTTAGAATAAATATAAGCACCTACACCACACGAGCCAACAAACGAAATTGCACGCACTGCTTTATCTTCTAGTAACCGGTCTACTTGTGGTTTTGTACCGTGAACAACTTGTAATACGCCTTTTGGTGCGCCGGCTTCAATAAATAGCTCTGCTAAACGCATTGGTGTAAGTGGATCTTGCTCAGACGGTTTTAAAATAAAGGTGTTACCACACACAATAGCCAGCGGGAACATCCAAAGTGGGATCATTGCAGGGAAGTTAAACGGAGTAACGCCGGCACATACGCCAAGTGGCTGCATGTAAGAATACGTATCGATTTTACGCGCTACGTTTTCCATTGTTTCACCCATCATTAATGATGGCGCGTTAGCTGCTTGTTCTACTACTTCAATACCACGCCAAACATCGCCTTTTGCATCTTCAAATGTTTTACCCAATTCGTGGCAAATAATGGTAGCAAGCTCATCGTGATGTTCTTTTAATAGCGCAGCGTACTTCATCATAATGCGAGCACGTTCAGTAATGGGTACGTCTTTCCATGTTTTAAACGTCTCAGAGGCTGAGGCAATTGCCGCGTCCATTTCTGACTCGGTGGTACATGGCACTTGTGCAAGTACTTCTTGAGTTGCTGGGTTTATAACATCGATAAACTCTTTAGACGCTGATTGAATAAATTCGCCATTAATAAGTAGTGGTACTTGGTGCATGATTAAATCCTAGTGTGTGAGTTGTGTGTTCTCTTTCAAAATTGGTAGCGCCGCTTTGTTAGTATTATGAGTGCAGCGCCTTTATAGTTATTCGTTAAAGTATTCGTCTAGCTATTCATGTAACCCTAATTAGTAAGCTTCTACGGCCATAGCAACCGCTTCACCGCCACCAATACATAAAGACGCAATGCCTTTTTTGAGGCCTCGGTTTTTAAGGGCATGAATAAGCGTTACTAAAATACGCGCGCCGCTTGCACCAATTGGGTGACCCAATGCACATGCACCGCCGTTAACGTTTACTTTGCTTTCATCAAGTTTTAACTCGTTAATAGCAAGCATGGTTACCATGGCAAATGCTTCGTTAATTTCCCAAAGGTCAACATCGTTTACAGCCCAACCCGCTTTTCCAAGCACGCTGCTTATTGCACCTACTGGTGCTACTGTAAATTCACTTGGTTTTTGAGAATGCGTGCTGTGCGCCACAATTTTACAAAGTGGTGTTAAGCCTTGCTCTTTTGCTTTTGATTCGCTCATTAATATAAGCGCCGCGCCACCGTCTGAAATTGACGATGAATTAGCGGCTGTAATAGTGCCGTCTTTTTTAAAGGCTGCACGCAGACTTGGAATTTTTTCTGGGCGGGCGTTACCTGGTTGCTCGTCAATCGAAACTGTTACATCGCCTTTGCGTGTTTGCATCGTATGCGGGGCAACTTCGTTATCAAAACTGCCATTTTGTATTGCTGCTTTTGCTTTACTTAATGAGCCTAATGCAAATGCATCCATTTGCTCGCGACCAATGCCGTACTCGTCGGCGGTGTCTTGTGCAAAACAACCCATTGCTTTGTTGTCGTAAGCATCTTCAAGGCCGTCGCTCATCATGTGATCTTTTATTTCGCCGTGACCCATTCGCATACCGCCACGTGCTTTTGGAATAAAGTACGGTGCGTTTGTCATGCTTTCCATGCCACCGGCAATGGCAGATTGGATAGAGCCTGCTTTAATTAAATCGTTTGCAAGCATGGCGGCTTTTAAACCAGAGCCACATACTTTGTTAATTGTTGTAGCGCCAGTGCTAAGTGCAAGGCCTGCTTTTAACATTGCTTGGCGTGCGGGCGCTTGCCCAAGCCCTGCTGGTAATACACAGCCCATAATTACTTCATCTATTGCATCATTAGCTAAACCAGTTTGTGCAAGTGCACTGGCAATGGCGGTAGCGCCAAGCTCGGTAGACTGCGCATCACTTAACGCTCCCATAAAACCACCCATTGGGGTGCGTTTTGCTGCTACAATTACCACTGATTCTAAAGTCATAACTAACTCCGTTGTAATTTAATGCAAATAATTGTTAGTATATTTGCTCTATTAATTTAGTATTCATTTATTATTTAATACCTACACACAATACTAACGTTTACGCCAACGTCAACTAAAAACAGCTTAATTTTTAGTTTTATAAGTGTAAGCATTATTTTCCAGCTGTTAGGCCACACTGAGGAAATAAAATTAACCTACTGAAAATTAATAAAATAAGTTAACTCTTCGCGCCAACACTCCTTTATAAATAGTTTCAAAACACACCAAGCTTTACCTTTACGTAAACTTCACTTATATTGGAGTTATTCGAATGAGGTAAATACAATTATGAAACCAGATAATCAAACAAACTTTGCAAGCTCAGCCAAAATGCCGGCTAGTAATGAACAAACATTTAGCATTAGCGAACTCGCTAAAGAATTTGACATTACAACCCGCTCTATTCGCTTTTACGAAGATCAAGGGTTAATAACGCCTGATCGTAATGGTCAAACACGTATTTATTCAAAACGCGACAAAGTGCGTTTAAAACTAATATTACGTGGTAAACGATTGGGCTTTACGCTTGCTGAAACAGGCCGTTTGTTTGAACTGTACGACGCTGATAAGTCGAGTGCTAAGCAGCTGGTTACCATGCTTGATTTAATAGCCGATAAAAAGTCTGACCTATCTCAACAAATGGACGACATTAAAGTTGTTCTTATGGAGTTGGTGACGGCCGAGCGCCGCTGCAGAGATACGCTTAATAAAATAGACGAGTAGCCTATTTTAAGAATAACAACACACTGACGACACACAGGAATGAATCATGAGCACTATTTCACTATATAAAGAAATGAACTTTGGCCTTGGCGAAACCGCCGATATGATCCGCGACCACGTAAACAGTTTTGCGAGTCAGGAAATTGCCCCTCTTGCTGAAAAAACTGACTTAGATAACGCTTTCCCAAATCAACTTTGGGCTCAAATGGGCGAAATGGGCGTACTAGGTATGACCGTATCTGAAGAACTTGGCGGCGCCGGTTTAGGTTACTTAGAACATGTTATTGCTATGGAAGAGATTAGCCGTGCCAGTGCCTCTATAGGTTTAAGCTATGGAGCACATTCAAATCTGTGTGTTAATCAAATTAACCGTAACGGTACACAAGCTCAAAAAGAAAAATACTTACCAAAGCTTATTAGTGGTGAGCACATTGGTGCCCTTGCAATGAGCGAGCCTAATGCGGGCTCTGACGTTGTATCGATGAAACTTAAAGCTGAAAAAAAAGGCGATAAGTACATTTTAAACGGCAACAAAATGTGGATCACCAATGGCCCCGACGCACACACACTCGTTATTTACGCTAAAACAGATTTAAACGCCGGCGCTAAAGGTATTACCGCGTTTATTGTTGAGAGCAACTTTCCTGGTTTTTCTACGGCGCAAAAACTCGACAAACTGGGCATGCGTGGCTCAAACACCTGTGAGCTAGTATTTGAAAACTGTGAAGTACCCGAGGAAAACATTTTAGGTAACTTAAACGAAGGCGTTAAAGTACTTATGAGTGGCCTTGATTACGAACGCGTAGTGCTTGCAGCAGGCCCGCTTGGCATAATGCAAGCGTGTATGGATATAGTAGTACCGTACATTCATGAGCGTAAACAGTTTGACACTCCTATTGGTCAATTTCAGTTAATTCAGGGCAAAGTAGCCGACATGTATACACAAATGAATGCTGCGCGCTCATATGTGTATACGGTAGCTCGCTGTTGTGACCGTGGTGAAACAACCCGTAAAGATGCTGCCGGTGCCATTTTATATGCCGCAGAGCTTGCGACTAAGATGGCGCTTGATGCGATTCAAATTTTAGGCGGAAATGGCTACATAAACGAATACGCAACAGGCCGCCTGCTTCGTGATGCTAAATTATACGAAATTGGTGCAGGTACATCAGAAATACGCCGCATGCTTATTGGCCGCGAACTTTTCACTGAAAGCCGTTAAGGATTAAACCATGACGATTTTAAAATCGAGCGTTAATCCTCACGATCCAACGTTTGTTCAAAACCATAAAAACATGTCGGCGCTGGTGGATGATTTACGCAGTAAAGTAGCAACAATTAGCCAAGGCGGAGGCGCTGCATTAAAGGAGCGCCACGAAGGCCGTGGTAAATTATTTGTACGCGACCGTATAAGTACGTTAATTGACGAAGGCTCACCGTTTTTAGAAATATCGCAATTTGCTGCCTTTGGTGTGTACGAACAAGCAATACCGTGCGCCGGTGTTGTAGCCGGTATAGGCCGTGTTAAAGGCATTGAATGCATGATTATTGCAAACGATGCCACAGTTAAAGGCGGTACGTATTTTCCGCTTACCGTTAAAAAGCATTTACGCGCACAAGACATCGCAGAGCGCTGCCACTTACCGTGTATTTATCTTGTTGATTCGGGCGGTGCTAACTTGCCTGAGCAAGACGATGTATTTCCGGACAAGTTGCATTTTGGTCGTATTTTTTACAATCAAGCCCGTATGTCGGGTAAAGGAATTCCACAAATTGCCGTGGTAATGGGGTTATGTACCGCAGGTGGTGCGTACGTACCTGCTATGGCCGATGAAAGCATTATTGTAAAAGATCAAGGCACTATATTTTTAGCAGGTCCGCCGCTTGTAAAAGCAGCAACAGGCGAAGAAGTAACAGCCGAAGAACTAGGCGGTGCCGATGTGCACTGTAAAGTGTCGGGTGTTGCCGATCACTACGCTGAAAACGATGCTCATGCGCTTTCTATTGCGCGCCAATGTATAGAACGTATTAACTTCACACGTCCGACCGCCCCTCTTCTAGAGGATGTAAAACCACCTCGTTATGATATTAACGAGCTTTACGGCATTGTAGGCACCGATCTTAAAAAGCCGTTTGATGTACGCGAAGTAATAGCGCGCACTGTAGATGACTCATCATTTGATGAATTTAAACGCTATTTTGGTGAAACGTTAGTCACCGGTTTTGCCAGTATTTATGGCAATCCTGTTGGCATAGTGGCTAATAACGGTATTTTATTTAGTGAGTCGGCGCAAAAAGGCGCGCACTTTATTCAGCTGTGTGCTCAGCGCAATATTCCTTTAGTGTTTTTACAAAATATTACCGGCTTTATGGTGGGTAAAAAATACGAAGCCGAAGGCATTGCAAAGCACGGCGCTAAAATGGTGATGGCGGTTTCGTGTGCTGATGTGCCTAAATTTACAGTACTTATTGGCGGCTCTTACGGCGCAGGTAACTACGGAATGTGTGGCCGTGCATTTGAACCAACCATGATGTGGATGTGGCCTAATGCCCGTATTTCGGTAATGGGCGGCGAGCAAGCAGCGGGTGTAATGGCCCAAGTTAAACAAGATGGTTTAGCACGCAAAGGTCAAAGCATGAGCGAGCAAGAAATCAGTGACTTTAAAAAGCCAATTATTGACCAGTACGAAGAGCAAGGTCATCCGTATTACGCCAGCGCACGCTTGTGGGATGACGGTATTATAGACCCTGCTGACACGCGTAATGTATTAGGTCTTGCGTTAACAGCTGCGAATAACGCACCAAAACGTGATTCGAAATTTGGCGTATTTAGAATGTAACCGGAGCGCAAAATGTCAGTAACACTACAAATAACAAAATCTAATGTGGCTGTACTTGTGTTAAGTCGCCCAGAAAAAAGAAACGCATTTAACAGCGAAGTAATACATGAGCTGATCCAGTGTATTGAACATGCAAATACGCTTGATATTCGTGCCCTGGTTTTAAAAACAGAGGGTAAACACTTTTCAGCAGGTGCCGATTTAGCCTGGATGAAGTCGATGGCGGATAACAGCTACGCAGATAACTTGGCTGATTCAATGCAATTAGCTAAGTTAATGCAGGTATTGGCAAGCTCGCCCCATCCTACAATTTGCGCTGTGCAAGGTGCTGCTTTTGGTGGTGCTCTGGGCTTAATAGCCTGTTGCGATATAGCCCTTAGTAAAGACGATGCGCAATTTTGTTTAAGCGAAGTAAAGCTGGGTCTTATTCCTGCTGTTATTAGCCCGTATGTAATTAAAGCCATTGGTGAGCGCGCTGCTCGCAGATACTTTTTAACGGCTGAAGTGTTTGATGCACACACTGCTAAACAACTTGGTTTAATTCATCAAGTAACCGGTAATTTAGACTGTGCCCTCGATAATATGTTGCAAACACTGATTGATAACGGACCTATTGCAGTAAAAGCCGCAAAAGCATTAATTAACGATGTAGCAAATAAAGAAATTACCGATGAACTCATTGAGCTTACTGCTGAGCGTATTGCAAAAATTCGCGTATCTGAAGAAGGTCAAGAAGGGCTAAGTGCCTTTTTTGATAAACGCCCACCACAATGGCAACTGTAGGATTAATTATGAACACACAACGATTACAAAAAATACTGATTGCCAATCGTGGAGAAATTGCGTGTCGAGTGATGCGCAGCGCAAAACAAATGGGCTTAACCACGGTCGCGGTTTATTCTGATGCAGACAAACATGCCCAGCACGTAAAAATGGCTGACGAGGCTTACCATATTGGTGCCGCACCAAGTAAAGATTCGTATTTGGTGGCAGACAAAATTTTACAAGTTGCCAAAGACTGCGGCGCTGATTGTATTCACCCAGGCTATGGTTTTTTATCTGAGAACAGCGAATTTGCTAAAGCCTGCGAAGCTAATAACATTGCTTTTATAGGACCACCAGCAAGTAGCATTGAAGCAATGGGGTCTAAAACCCGCGCTAAAGAAATAATGGCAGCTGCTAATGTGCCATTAGTACCTGGTTATTATGGTGATAAACAAGACCCTGTTTTTTTACAAAGTGAAGCTGAAAAAATTGGCTACCCTGTACTAATTAAAGCCGCCTTTGGTGGCGGTGGTAAAGGCATGCGCGTTGTACAAAAAGCAAAAGACTTTATGAGCGCATTACAAGGTGCGCAACGTGAAGCCATTGCCGGTTTTGGTAACGATTTAGTATTGCTTGAGCGTTACGTAAACCAGCCTCGCCATGTTGAAGTGCAAGTATTTGCAGATAACCATGGCAACTGTGTTTATTTAGGCGATCGTGATTGTTCTTTGCAACGCCGTCATCAAAAAGTAATTGAAGAAGCCCCTGCTCCGGGTTTATCTGACGAGCTACGCAAAGAAATGGGCGAAGCAGCTGTACGTTGTGCACTGGCTATAAATTATAGAGGCGCAGGTACGGTTGAGTTTTTACTGTGTGGCGATGAATTTTTCTTTATGGAAATGAATACGCGCCTTCAAGTAGAGCACCCTGTGACCGAAATGGTTACCGGTGTAGATTTAGTCAATTGGCAAATTAATATTGCGGGTGGGCAAACACTGCCACTGACACAAAGCGATATTCAATTGCAGGGTCATAGCTTTGAAGCGCGTATATACGCAGAAGATCCAGCTAACGACTTTATCCCGTGCTCAGGCACTATTGAAGCACTACATACACCCCTTAACAGCGAATTTGTACGCATTGATACAGGCATTGCACAAGGCGACGAAATTAGCCCGTTTTACGATCCGATGATTGCAAAACTTATTGTGCACGACGACAATCGCGAACAAGCACTGAGCCGTTTACAACACGCCCTTGAGCAATTTCATTTAGCGGGTTTTAGCACTAACATTGGCTTTTTACATAACTTAGCAAGCCACCCTACGTTTAAACAAGGTGCGCCAAGTACACACTTTATTGCAGAGCAAGGCGACTCGTTAGTTGCGGTTGATAAATCGTTATTACAAGCAAGCCAACTTATTGGTGCTTTTGCCTATTTAGAATCGTTAACTAACACCCAAAATGCGCCAAACAGTGCAAGCCCTTGGCAACAACTAAGCGGTTTCACACTCAATGCTCCGCAAGCAATTAAAATCCCTTTTACTGATTTACAGCTAAGCGCTATAAAAACCACAGCGGGCTATAGTATTACGCATAACGAGCATGTATTTAACCTACAAGGCACATTAAATAGTGGTCTTTGCAGTGTATTTATTAACGGCGAAAAACATACCGCGCACGTAACTACGGTAAGTAATAATACTGTTGGCAATAATACCGTGAGCAATATTGTCACTGTGATGAATAAAGCACTGCAAACTAAGCTTGAACTAGTTGATAAACATTATATTAGTTCGCACGAAAGCGAAGCTCTGCCACTTGCCGCGCCACTTAATGGCACGGTAGTTAAGCACTTAATCGACATTGGTAGCACAATTACCAAAGGTGATGCGGTTGTTATTATTGAAGCCATGAAAATGGAATACACGCTTAACGCACCGCATGACGGCATTTTAAAAAGCTACTGTTTTGGTGAAGGCGAATTAGTAACGCATGGTGCTCTGCTTGCTATAGTAGAAGATACAACAGAGGAAGGTGCATAATGAGTGCCTTTCCAAGTAAAGTACGTATTGTTGAAGTTGGCGCGCGAGACGGCCTACAAAACGAAAAAACAGTAAGCACAGCCGATAAAGTAGCACTTATTAACGCCCTAAGTGCTGCAGGTTTAAAAGATATTGAAGCAGGCGCGTTTGTCTCCCCTAAATGGGTGCCGCAAATGGCAGACTCAGCGGATGTAATATTAGCCCTTAATTTACCCGATGTAAATTTAAGCGCCCTTACACCTAACTTAAAAGGTGCACATGCAGCGCACGCTGCCGGCATTAAAGAGTTTGCTATATTTACCGCTGCAAGTGAGTCGTTTTGTCAAAAAAACATAAACTGCTCAATAGATGAGAGTATTGAACGCTTTAGCGAAGTAATGGCGTTTGCTAAAGCGAATAATATCCGCGTACGTGGTTATGTAAGCTGTGTGCTAGGTTGCCCTTATGAGGGTGAAATTAACCCGCAAGCAGTACTTAATGTATCGCAAAAGCTAATAGATTTAGGATGTTACGAAGTAAGCCTTGGCGATACCATTGGTGTTGGCACCGCTAAAAAAGTAACGCAATTAATCGAGTTACTTTTAACGCACATTGATAAAGCCAAGTTGGCCGTGCATTTTCATGATACTTACGGTCAAGCGCTTACAAATATTTACGCAGCCTTAAGCCTAGGTATAGCAACGGTTGACGCGGCAGTTGCAGGCCTTGGTGGCTGTCCTTATGCTAAGGGTGCGTCAGGAAATGTTGCCACCGAAGATGTAGTTTACTTGCTGCAAGGGCTTGGCATTGAACACGGAATTGATTTACAAAGGTTAAGTGACGCTGGCTGGGAGATAACCAAAGCACTTGGTAAGCAACCTGTGAGCAAAGTATCTGTGGCACTACACACTAAATAGCTATCTTATAAAATGATGATTCAAGATAGTTAACAATAAATAGCACACAATGAGGAGAGACTCATGGCCGGTTTTGATAAGGTAGTTTATAGCTACGAAGCTGCAATGGAAGGATTAAAAGACGGCGATACCATTATTGCCGGTGGTTTTGGTTTATGTGGTATTCCTGAGGGCTTAATTAAACAAATTAAGCACATGCAAACAAAAAACTTAACTGTAGTATCTAATAACTGTGGTGTTGATGACTTTGGTTTAGGTATTTTATTACAAGACAAACAAATTAAAAAAGTAATTGCCTCGTACGTTGGCGAAAACGCCCTATTCGAGCAGCAGTTATTGAGTGGCGAAATTGATGTAGAGCTTACACCTCAAGGTACACTTGCTGAAAAAATGCGTGCTGGTGGCGCGGGTATACCTGCGTTTTACACCGCTACCGGTTACGGTACTCCTGTGGCTGAAGGCAAAGACGTAAAAGAATTTAATGGTCGCCCGTATATTTTAGAAGAGTCTATAACAGGTGAATTTGCCATAGTAAAAGCATGGAAAGCCGATCGTTACGGTAATTTAGTGTTTAGACACACCGCCATGAACTTTAATCCAATGGCAGCAACGGCTGGCAAAATTACCGTTGCCGAAGTAGAAGAAATTGTAGAGCCGGGTGAGCTTGAACCAAGCCAAATTCATACACCGGGTATTTTTGTAAATCGCGTTATTAAAGGCAACTTTGAAAAACGCATTGAACGTGTAACAACACGAGATTAAGCAGGAGCATAATTATGGCATTATCACGTGAACAAGTTGCAATGCGCGTTGCACAAGAACTTCAAGACGGTTACTACGTAAATTTGGGCATAGGAATTCCGACACTCGTCGCAAACTATGTACCGGATGATATTGAAGTTATGTTACAGTCCGAAAATGGCCTTTTAGGCATGGGTCCGTACCCTACTAAAGCAGAGCTAGATGCCGATATGATTAACGCGGGTAAAGAAACCGTGACAGCAGCTAAAGGTGCAGCCATATTTAATAGTGCAGATAGTTTTGCCATGATACGGGGTGGTCATGTAGACTTAACTGTTCTGGGTGCATTTGAAGTTGACCAGAACGGCAACATCGCATCGTGGATGATCCCTAAAAAGCTGATTAAAGGCATGGGTGGCGCGATGGATTTAGTCGCTGGCGCGAAAAATATTATTGTTACTATGACCCATGCAAGTAAGCATGGTGACTCTAAACTATTAGAGTCCTGCTCTTTACCGCTTACTGGCGTTAATTGCGTAAAAAAAATAGTAACAGATTTAGCCGTATTAGAAGTTAAAGACGGCGCATTTCATTTATTAGAACGCGCTCCGGGCGTTACTGTTGATGAAATCATTAGTAAAACAGCAGGTAAATTACTTGTTGACGGTGAAGTACCAGAAATGGTTTTTTAGGTTTTAGCTTAAAAATAACGCTTTCCCCTGTACCGACCTCATTCCCAGTGCCAATGGCGCTGAGTTACCCAAAATCCCTCTCACGAGGGATTTTTTTTATCTTTTGCCATTATTTTTACCGTCATTCATACATCTGTAGTAAATTTTATCTATAATACAAATATAAATTAAATGTAAGCGCTTAGATTCTTTGCACTATTTTGTAGATAGTCTGCACCTTTTTTGTGAACTAGCGTTAAATTTATTTTTAACCTACTGATATTTATATATTAAATAGTTGGTTCAAATTTTGCCTAAGTAAGGCGTCTCAATAAATTAAATAATTCTGGAAAACATGCAAACTCCTATTCGTGGCCTTCGCTCTTTTTGCTTTGCCGCAAGAAGCCTAAGTTTTAAGCATGCAGCTAATGAGCTGTACTTAACGCCGTCTGCGGTAAGCCATCAAATAAAACAACTTGAAGAACAACTTGGTATTGAACTTTTTCAACGTAAAACGCGTTCAATTAGCTTAACCACAGCGGGTAAAAACTTTTTTGATGCAGTGTCTCCTATCATCACAATGTTAGAGGGCACCATTAACGAGTTTAGTCAGATGCAGCAAAATACAAATTTGACAATTACGTTGCCTGAGTTTTTTGCCAGCGAGCTACTCATGCCTAAATTAAGTGAGTGGACGTCAGAGCACCCTAATATAAACCTGCAAATGGACACGCTTAAAACACGCAAAGAGTTAACGCGTCATAGCGATTTATCTATTGTATTGTCCTCTGGTAAACCTACAGAAGGATTAGCAACAGAGTTGTTTAACCTTGAATATATTCCTGCATGTAATAAAAAATTGCTCGATCAATGGAAAGACGATCATCGTCAAGCGCTTAACCAAGTTCCGCTGATCCTCCACAAAGCTCGCCCTTGGGCATGGCACCAGTGGGCCGAAAAATCGGGTATTGATGACTTTTCTCCTTCGCAGATTATTCAAATAGATAGCATGTTTGGTGTAGCGCGTGCAGCGCAGCAAGGCATGGGCATTGCGCTTATTCCACTGCCTATTAGTCAAAGCTGGTTAGATGAGCAATGGCTTTATAAATTATTCGAGCAGCCTTTAACAACTAAAGATAAATACTATTTAGTACAGCACGAATCAAGCACGCCTAATCACCCGCTTGATTTATTTGCGAAGTGGGTTGTAAATACGTTTAGAAAAATCCAAGAATAATCCCCTATTAGACGAGCTCATTAATAGAACCCACTCTGTGTTTTATTACTGAACTCGTCTAAACCTCTCTGCAATTTTTAATAATATTTTTTATTTAAATACATAAGCTTAACGCCGAGCATTAGACTAAAGTCTATAGTTTAATTTTTTTCACTCATTGGTTTCATTTTTATCGTTTGTCGAAAATAAAGTTAAATATTAAAGTTACTTCATCAGCTCAAAACAACTTAGTTAATTTGTTTTTTAAGAGCAATAAATGCAACCTTTTGAGTTTTAGTAACTCAAACTTAGCAGTGAAAAGAATCTTATATTGTGTGTGTAAGATGTTGTCAGTGTGAAAAAGCGGTTCAAGTTAGGTGGTGACTTGGCTTGAACTGTTTTTATTCTTGGCTCAACCACATGATATGCATTACAAAGCTACTAAAGCGTAGCAAACCGAATCTTTATATTGTGTGTGAAGATGTTGTCAGTGTGAAAAGCGGTTCAAGTTAGGTGATGACTTGGCTTGAACTGTTTTTATTCTTGACTCAACCACATGATATGCATTACAAAGCTACTAAAGCGTAGCAAACAGAATCTTTATATTGTGTGTGAAGATGTTGTCAGTGTGAAAAGCGGTTCAAGTTAGGTGGTGACTTGGCTTGAACTGTTTTTATTCTTGGCTCAAACCACATGATATGCATTACAAGGCTACGTAAGCGTAGTAAACAGAATCTTTATATTGTGTGTGAAGATGTTGTCAGTGTGAAAAGCGGTTCAAGTTAGGTGGTGACTTGGCTTGGACTGTTTTTATTATTAAGCACATACATAATATAGTTATATACAGGTTAATACCTTTTAAAAAGCCCCGTAAGTTATAACTTACGGGGCTTTTTTAGTTAATTTTTTATTTGATACTCTTTTTTTAATTTACTTATTTGCACTTTATGTGAAAGCAAAAATGTATCAAATTGCTTAACTACCTCAGGGTAGTCAATCGACGATAATAAAAAGGCTTGTAAATCTGTCGGCAATTCGTTTTGAAAATAAACGGGTCGGGTTAATTTGAAATATTTAACAATATTATAGTTTAATACATCGTTAGATATATAAATACACTCCACTCGCTCTTTCAAAAGCATCTCTATTAATTCCATTACATTAGCGGTTTCAATTAGCTCAACGTTTTCGTTATTCATTAAAGGTTTAAAGCTTTGAGACGTAAACCCTCTCACCGTTGCAAAACTAACGCATTCATCAATAGTGATATTTTTATTTAAACTCGCAATACCCGTTTTAGTCACAACGGTTGGCTGCGAATAAATAATTTCATTTAAATCACCAAAGGAAGCTTTATAACTTGGTTTCCATTGAGGGTTATCTGGATATTTAAAATCAACATGATGGTGATCAATAAATTCTTTATAAAGACGATTAATTGGCAGCGTGTAAAACTCAAATTCAAAATCGTGCTGCTGTGCAAATAAAGTGAGCAACTCTTCACTGAAGCCATAATAGTCAGCACCATTTGTTCCACTACCATCAAAGTAAGGTAGATACTCTATATTCTCTACGCCGACGACATAGTGGGTTGCCGACTTAGCATCTGTAATAAAAATTAATAAAGCTAAAGGCAAATACATTAACTGCGTCGTTATTTTTATAAATTGATTCATTTACAACCTAAGTAATATTATTGATGTGTAGCTCAACGCTTTAATTTTAACAAATTTGCAAAGAATATGATAAATCTATTTTATTTTATGCAAAAAAAAGCCTGATTAAAATCAGGCTTTACAAAGTAAAAGGTTTAGCTTTTATCTCTTGGTACAAAATCGAGTACTGTTGCGTTTATACAGTAGCGGTCTGTGCCTCTAGGGCCTTCTCCTGGGAATAAATGACCAAGATGAATACCTGTACTTTTAGAACGTAGCTCAATACGTGTTATTCCCCAGCTGCTATCGTCATGCTGCGTTACACTACTTTTTACTGGGTGCTTAAACGACAACCAACCAGTACCGGAGTTAAACCTATCGCTTGTATCAAATAGCGGCTCTCCACTTAATTTATCAACAAAAGTACCATCAGGTGTATTTTTAAACTCTTTGTACTCTTTACAATAAGGTCTATCTGTTCGTGCATCGAATGCAACTTTATAAGCATCACTGTTACCTAATTTAAAAGCGCCTAATGCTTTATAAAACTCTTCAGGTGTTGCATAGCCTTGACGGCCATATACCTCAACGCCATTTTCTAGAAACAAAATAGTCGGCGTTGCCCACGTGGCTGACTTAATAGTTAAATCATTAAGTTGGTCAGCATGACGAAATGTCATAGGTATTGTGCCTTTGTAATCATTTGCGACTGCTTTTTTAAATTTTTCACAGTACGGGCAGTAATCACGAGAATCAAGTACCACTATTTGCTTACCTGCAAGTAGAGCACTGTTGTCTGCTTTTTCTACGGGTGTTTTATTAAAAACTACGCCTGTAGAATGATCGGGGCAATAGCCATTAGGGTTCTTTTCTAGATAATTTTGGTGATATTCTTCTGCCGATACAAAACCTGTAAGCGGTTTAATAACCGTTTCGATTTTGCCGTAGCTCGCATCAGTTAAAAGCTGCTGATATTGCGATTTAACTTGCTCAGCTACTTTAGCTTGTGCATCAGTAGTCGTTAATACAATTGAACGATATTGCGTACCGATGTCGTTACCTTGGCGATTTTTTTGCGTAGGATCGTGACTTTCAAAATAGTTTTTTAAGAGATCTTCTGCTGAAATTATATTACTGTTATACATAACTTGCACAACTTCAGCATAATTGTTCTCGTCAAAACGACGAGACTGATCAGTAATATTTCTGTACGTTGCTTTAAACCCATTACCGTCAGCATAACCCGACTCAGCATCAATAACGCCATTAAGCGCTTCGTAGCGTTTTTCTGCTCCCCAAAAACAACCAGACCCCAGTACAATGGTTTCTACATGCATGGTGGCTTCTACATTACTGTGTTCTACCTTTTCCATAGATAAAGCAAAGCTGCCTGCGCTAAATATAATAGCAGCGCCTGATAAATATAATAAATGCTGGTGTTTCATAAAGTACCTCATAAACAAGTGCGTGCTAATTAAGACCTCCTTATCTTAATTTTCATTTCAACCTAATTACTTATTTAGTACGAAATGTATTAAGTTTTAGTCCTCAATAAGTTAAATACGATTAATTGAATATAAAAACACTCTTAAAGTAAGCTGGGTAAATAAACACTAAACATAACAACTTAGTCGCAATGGTGTAAATAAATTAATAAAACTGTGTTACGTTTAAATTATGTTGTACAAATAGGTTTATTTAATGAAGCCAGCTCCCCATATTTATGCATTAACAAACAGTAGTTTACTACTTGATGCATCGCATTTAGACGCTACAGATAGACTCTCTATTCAAAAGAAAATTTGGGCTTTAGCTAGCCACTGTAAAAGCACTGATGAATTTACCGATTTGGTGCCAGCCATGAACTCGCTCACTCTCTATTTAAAATCAGATAAACACTTAAATAAGTGGTTACAAGTGCTACCTTCGCTGTGGAATGATATTAAAACGAGTACTTTTAAGGGGCAGCATCACTTAATCGAAACCATATACAAGGGGGAGGATATTAATTACGTGGCTCGTTATCACAATTTAAGCGCTGATGAGGTTATTAATATTCATAGTAAAACCAAATACCACGTTTTATTTTTAGGCTTTCAGCCCGGTTTTGCTTACCTACATGGCTTAGATGAGCAATTACATACGCCAAGGCGTGATGAGCCACGCATTAAAGTTCCTAAAGGCTCTGTTGCGATAGGTGCTGAACAAACCGGGATTTACCCCGCAGATACCCCTGGTGGTTGGCACATAATAGGTCATACAGATACTGCTTTGTTTGATTCGACCTCTGAGCAACCTTGTTTAATTCAACCAGGCGATACGCTTGAATTTGTTCCGCTAGTTAATAAAGGAGCAACTCATGATTAAAGTACTTAAAAGTGGTGTATTACTTACAATTCAAGATTTTGGCCGTAGTGGCTACCGTCATTTAGGTGTAAGCAAAGCGGGTAGCTTAGACCCCTTTGCACAAATAATTGCTAATAGATTACTTAACAATAACGACAATGATGCCGTTTTAGAAATAACCGTTGGTTTGTGCGAGCTGGAATTCACCTGCGACACAGTAATTGCGCTTCATGGTGCAGATTTGCAAGCAACCCTTGATGGACAAGCAATTTACCCTGGTTGGACATACACAGTAAAAAACAAACAAGTACTGAGCTTTGCTACTGGTAGAGCCGGCTTAAGAGCTTATTTAGCAGTGAAAGACGGTATACAAAATACTGAAGTTATGGGCTCTAAATCTACAGATTTAAACGCATGTTTTGGTGGTATTGAAGGTAGAGCTCTCGCCACTGGTGATGAAATACCTATTACTCCTTATTATGGAGAGTTTATAAAAGTAGGCGCAATTGCTCCCGCCCAGCGCAAGCTTATACGACTGCACCCAAGTCCTCATGCTAATTTATTAGGCGAGCCTTTACTTAACAACTTTGTATCTACCCCATTTAAAGTTAGTAGTAACAGCAACCGAATGGGCGTAAGGCTTGAGCATAAAAATAATTTGGCACATTCGCACTCTTTGCCATCACTAGGGGTGAGTCCTGGGAGTATTCAACTGCCACCGAATGGTGAACCTATAGTGCTACTTAACGATGGTCAAACAACCGGGGGTTACCCTCTTTTAGGGACTGTAATTGAAGCCGACTTACATCAATTTGCACAATTTAAACCCTTAGATACTGTTGAATTTAAATATGTAACGTTTGAAGAAGCAGCAAAGGCGAAGCAGAAACTTGACGGGCACCTACATCAATTGAGCCTTGCACTTAAAAATAACCTATAAAATATTCTAGAATCAACACGCCCTAGATTTTAAAAATAGGTACCATGTAATAAAGGTTCAAATTCCGACGGCCGTTATCTTACTCGCCGTTAATATTATTTTAATGTATAGCTTGGTGTTTAATGACTAAATCAACTTCTACTATGCCGTGTGTATTAATAACTGGCTTTGCTCCTTTTGGTGGCGAAGCTATCAATCCTTCTTGGCAAGCAGTGCAAAAACTTGATGAAACTATCATCATGAAACACAAAATATGCACACTAGAACTTGCCTGTGAATTTAATACGTCTATCAGTCAGCTTATAAACGCCATTGAGTCACACAATCCGGCGGTTGTTTTATGTATAGGCCAAGCTGGTGGGCGCAGCGAAATATCAATTGAGCGTATTGCAATAAACGTTGACGATGCACGCATTAAAGACAATGCAGGTAAGCAGCCTATCGATACACCAATAGAAAAAAATGGCCCTGATGCCTATTTCACAAACTTACCAATAAAGCGCATGTTACAAGCATTGCACAACAGCAATATACCTGCTGCCATTTCCAATACAGCAGGTACGTATGTGTGTAATCACGTTATGTATGGTCTTATGCATTACATAAATGATCACTGCGCTGTAATGAAAGGTGGCTTTGTGCATATTCCTTATTTACCAAGCCAAGCTGTGCACCACAATGGCGCACCAAGCATGAGCGAAGAAACCGTTATTAATGCCCTGAGAGTTATGATTGCACAAGCTTTAAACAATAATAGCGACGTAATAATAGCAGCAGGAACTACGCATTAACCACTTTGGTGCAATTACATCTAGCTTGGTGCATAAATTATTCTTAATTAATTGTAAAAGCTATGTGACTTGAGTAATTTTTTCTGATAAAACAAGGTTTCGCAGCACAGCAAATTGGCTCTGCTGCACACATAATAGGAATGAGGAGTTACTATGTGTTCAATTTTTGGGGTATTAGATATTAAATCTGATCCCACTCAATTGCGTACCCAAGCAATTGAAATGTCAAAGCTGCTTAGACACCGTGGCCCAGATTGGTCTGGTGTATATGCATCTGAAAAAGCTATTTTAGTGCATGAGCGTTTAGCTATTGTTGGTGTATCAAGCGGTGCACAGCCTTTATACAATCCTGAAAAAACAAATATTTTAGCGGTTAACGGCGAGATTTATAATCATAAAGAGCTTGCAGCAGAGCTAGATGTTGATTTTACTTTTCAAACTCAATCAGACTGTGAAGTTATTTTAGCGCTGTATAAACAAAAAGGACCTGACTTTTTAGATGACCTAAATGGCATTTTTGCATTTTGTTTATACGACGAAGAAAATGACGCCTACTTAATTGGCCGTGACCATATTGGTATTATCCCGCTTTACACCGGTCACGACGAGCACGGTAACTTTTACGTTGCTTCTGAGCTAAAAGCACTTTCTCCAATTTGTAAGCATATTGAAGAATTTCCACCAGGGCATTACCTGTACAGCAAAGATGGCAAAATGACGCCTTATTACAAACGTGATTGGGAAACATTTGATGCAGTTAAAGATAACAGCGCAGAAGCGCAAGACGTTAAAGATGCATTAGAAGCGGCCGTTAAACGTCAATTAATGTGTGACGTGCCTTACGGTGTATTACTTTCTGGTGGTTTAGACTCATCGGTTATCTCTGCTATTACCCAGCGCTTTGCTGCAAAACGTATTGAAGATAACGACGAAAGCGATGCATGGTGGCCTAAGCTGCATTCTTTTTCAGTAGGTCTTGAAGGCTCACCTGATTTAGCGGCTGCACAAAAAGTAGCTGACATGATTGGTACTATTCACCACCCTATCATTTTTACCATTCAAGAAGGTATTGATGCATTACGTGAAGTGATTTACCACATAGAAACCTACGACGTAACAACAATTCGTGCCTCTACACCTATGTACCTAATGGCTCGCCAAATTAAAGCGATGGGCATTAAAATGGTGTTATCTGGCGAAGGTGCTGATGAGCTATTTGGTGGTTACTTATACTTCCATAAAGCCCCTAACGCACAAGAGTTTCATGAAGAGCTAAACCGTAAAGTATCAAAACTGCATATGTTTGACTGTTTACGTGCTAATAAATCAATGGCGGCATGGGGCGTAGAAGCACGTGTACCGTTTCTTGATAAAGAATTTGTTGATGTTGCTATGCGTATCAACCCTGAAGCTAAAATGTGTAAAGATGGAAAAATTGAAAAACACATTTTACGTGAAGGCTTTGAAGGTTACTTACCTGATGAAGTGCTATGGCGTCAAAAAGAGCAATTTTCAGACGGTGTAGGCTACAGCTGGATTGATACCTTAAAAGAGTTTGTAAATGAGCAAGTGAGCGATCAAGAGCTTGAAAATGCGAAATTTAAATACCCTATTAATACGCCAGATTCAAAAGAAGCTTACTACTACCGTACTATTTTTGAATCGCATTTCCCTGGTGATGCATCAGCTAAATGTGTACCGCATGGTAAATCGGTAGCGTGTTCGACTCCTGAAGCACTTGCATGGGACGCATCGTTCCAAAACAATGCTGATCCATCAGGTCGTGCTGCGGGCGTTCATAACGACGCATATGCAAGCAAAGGTTAATACTCTTTGTTTAGCGAAGCGTAAGCCTAAATGGCTTACGCTTCGCTTTATAGAGCTCACTTCCACCGAATCTGTTTTTTATAGCCCTGCACATAACTTAAAAGGCTCAAGTGCTTTAATTGTTATTTATAAAAATGGGTTAACATCAAAAACAATGCAATATATTGCATCACAATCAACTTACCCTGCTGCCGTATTTTTAAATCAAAATGAGATAGCTAAACGCCATTGCAATATTCGCTGGTTTAACCAAACAAGCGAAATTAAACGCTGCGGACATGGCACTTTAGCGGCCGCTAATTTTTTAATAGGTTATTTGGGTTATTGCCCTGAAGTATTTACTTCAATGAGTAATGAGCGCTTTACTATAAGAGTAAAAAAACAACGCGCTCAGCTGTTACTAAAAAGCATAGAGCCTAAAAAAAGCGAGTTAGCTGAAGGTGAGTTAAAAAGTGTGTTTTCATCAGCAATAAAAGCAGCCTACAGTACCGGCGACAAAAACGGTTATACGGTTGTATTATTTAATGAAGAATTTAATAAAAAACCCGATAAAGAAGTTGAAAAAGACGATTTAAAAAGCTTACACGTTGATTTTAACGCGTTGAATAAACTCCATAAGAATGCTGTTATAGCGCTCAGTATAAAAAATATAGACAAAAAAAATACCATAGCGCATTTTAGATACTTTGCACCCCAGTTTGGTGTAAATGAAGACAGTGCTACAGGCTCTGCGGTATCTGTTATTGCCCCCCTGCTATTTAGACTGTACGGTTTAAATAAAGCCAAGCTTATACAACAATCAAATAATGGCGCATTGCTAAACTATGAGTTTAACAATGCTAAAGTTGTCATTTACTAAACATAACTTAAGTAATGCTTAAAGCGGTCTTAATAAACACAGGGCAAAATAGTTACTATCGTCTTGCCATGTTTGCTCTAACTTTAAATTAGCTTGCGCTGCAAGCTGCTTAAACGACTCGAGCGTGTACTTGTGAGAGTTTTCTGTATGGATACTTTCGCCTTCTATAAAGTCTATTTGCTGATCATTTATAATCACGCTTTGAGTACGATTACTTACTAAATGCATTTCGATACGGCTATGTTGCTCGTTAAAGCGTGACTCGTGGCTAAAATTATCTATATTAAATGTGCCGTTTAGCTCGTTATTAATACGTTGTAGTAAGTTTTTATTAAATGCGGCGGTAACTCCCGCTTTATCGTTATATGCATCAAGTAACACTTGGCGCTCTTTTACTAAATCAACCCCAATTAATACATAACCATTTACACCGCATAAGCGAT
Source organism: Pseudoalteromonas sp. SA25 (assembly GCF_011378705.1). NCBI lineage: Bacteria > Pseudomonadati > Pseudomonadota > Gammaproteobacteria > Alteromonadales > Pseudoalteromonadaceae > Pseudoalteromonas > Pseudoalteromonas sp. SA25. Next base: position 28,751 of record NZ_WTKV01000010.1, read on the forward strand.
GGAAATTATTCATAATTTCTATGGCTTTAACTGGGGCAAAATTACCAAGAGTAGAGCCCGGAAAGTACACCAAATTAGTTTGACTGTCTAAAGCGGTGTCTTTGGTTAGCTGTTTGACCATTTGGCTATGTGTAAAGTCTCCTAATAATGGCGAAATTGCCAAATCTGGAAATAACGGTGACAAATGTGCAAGTGAATAACTGAGCATCTCCTCAGATATTTCAAACGGTACAAAGGTTTTAACGTTTGCCATATGCGCTAATAAATAGGCTACCTTTTTACCCGAGCCACAGCCGGGCTCTATAATAGAGAGATTTTTAGGTAGCATTTGAGCAATCGACTTTGAGTGTTGCTCTAATATAGAAAGCTCAGTACGTGTAACATAATACTCTTGTAAGGTTGTTATTTGCTCAAATAATGCAGCACCTTTATCATCATAAAAATATTTACACGGAAGCGTTTTTTGTTGTTGAGTTAATCCGCTTATCACGTCGTTTAGAAATTCAGTGTCGGTTATGTTGCTTTGCTTAATCGCTGTTACTTGGCTCATACTATATCCTTAGCTAGTCTTATCCCGCTGCACATCCACGCTTGATGCGGGTAATAAAAATTACGGTATGTTTGTCGTAAATGGTTTTGAGGGGTAAACACACACCCACCACGTAACACCATTTGGTTATTCATAAACTTACCATTGTATTCCCCTGCTATTCCTTCAATAGGCTTAAAACCGGGGTATGGTAAATATGCACTGTTCGTCCATTGCCAACACGAATCAGTTAACTGATTTATTTCAGTATCACTCTTTGCTTGCTGAGGTGTTAGGTAGTGATTATTAATCTCTGTTGAAGGTGTATTTTTAGCTGCATATTCCCATTCGAACTCTGTAGGCAAGCGAGCCTTTACAAAATTAGCGTAGGCACTGGCCTCAAAATAACTAACATGACAGATCGGGGCATTTAAATTGAGAGGCTCTAATCCATAGTGTGTAAACTCAAACCACTCGTTATCTATACAATGCCAATATAATGGTTGCGTTAGAGCGTTGTTTTGTATATTTGCCCAACCGTCGCTTAACCAATACTGTGGATTGCTGTACGCGCCTGCTTTTATAAAGTCTAAATATTCCCCATTAGTGACCAACCTATTGGCGAAGCTAAATGGATGAATTAATACTTGGTGTTTAGGGCGCTCGTTATCGTATGCAAATTCATCGTCGGCATTTGTACCTATATTAATAATGCCTTGCTCAAAGTTTATAAAATTAAGGGGCTTAATATCTGCTGATTTGTTTTGGCTGTTTAAAGGCGATGTTTTATATTGCGGAAATAATGGATTTACTGAAAAGTTATATTTGATGTCCATCAGCATTAGTTCTTGATGCTGTTGCTCGTGGTGTAACCCAAGTTCAATAATATCTTTAATTTGTGGGCTAACTTCAGTTTTAAGTAATTCAACCACACAGCTATCTACATGCTCTCTATAAGCTAAAACTTCATCTAAACTAGGCCTAGATAAACTACCTCGGTGTGCGCGCTTAAATTGCTCTCCAATCCCATTGTAGTAAGAATTAAAAAGCATTCTATAGTGAGAGTTAAACACAGTGTACTGCTTGCAATAAACACTAAGTAAAAACGTTTCAAAAAACCACGTCGTGTGCGCTAAATGCCATTTACTTGGGCTGGCATCTGCCATAGCTTGTAATTGGCAATCTTCTACAGTGAGTGGTTCAATAATAGCCAGGCTTTCGCCTCTAACGCTGTAAAAGCGTTTAACAAGTTCGTTTTGATTGGTATTGTTTAAAGCGCATTCACGCATAATAGTATTAATCCTTTGCCTATCTATTTATAAAATATAGCTTAGTGTTGTGTTAAATCATATTCATATTACAACTTGATTAAAGATGCTTATCAGCTTATAAATTTATACTAGCCCTGAAGGGAAATTTGCTCTTTACTGCTCAGCTTTTAATTATTCTCACGTGTATGTAAGCATGTAGAATAACGCAGATTTGAAACAGCACCGTTAGGTTACAAACTTAGGATCGATTAAATCGCTCCTAAATAGAACAAATTTCAATCCTAAAAGGTCAACAAGCCCTAGTATTTAAGCATTAATTAAGTTGCTTAAAAGTGATCTTTTTTTACTTAGCCAAGTAAATTAATACTTTTAATAGCAAACTAAATTTTAACGTTCACTGAATTTACAATTTTAGGGCTTTTTAAATAAAAGAATCATGAATTTGGCTATATAAACAGCGTTTTAAATGCAAATTCATTTACATTTAATATTTAACTCATACACTACTAGCTGTATGATCACTCTTCAAATTAGTTAGTCTTCAAATAATTATGGTATTACATTTACTTAATATTTAAAGGCTAATGTAATTCGATATAACGCCGAATTTATTTTGGCTTGTTAGGACAACTAAAGAGGTATTGCATGAAGGAAAATCATGACAAATATAGTATTGACAGTACAGACTACACTGTAGGTCAAGACAACGTACAAAAATGGGGGCTTGATATACATAACTCTGTTTTCGGCATAAGTGCCGGACTGATTGTCATTTTTTTAATCGCCATTCTTGTTACCGATCCACAAACGGCTAAATCTGCTCTTGATGGTATAAAAACAGATATTATCAATAACTTTGACGCCTTATTTATGTGGGCTGCTAATTTTTTCGTTGTTTTTTGTTTAGCGCTTATTGTTTCACCTTACGGTAACATTCGTTTAGGTGGTGATGATGCTAAACCGACTCATTCACGTATCTCATGGTTAGCTATGTTATTTGCTGCGGGAATGGGTATTGGCTTAATGTTTTGGGGCGTTGCTGAACCACTTGCTTATTATACAGGCTGGTTTGAAACACCACTGAATGTAACACCTAATACACCCGAGGCGGCAAAAGTAGCAATGGGTGCGACTATGTTTCACTGGGGCCTTCACCCGTGGGCTATTTATGCCGTTGTAGGGCTTTCGCTTGCATTTTTTACTTATAATAAAGGCTTGCCACTGTCTATTCGTTCTATCTTTTATCCTATTTTAGGTGATAGAGCATGGGGCTGGCCAGGTCACCTTATCGATATTTTAGCCGTGCTTGCAACCCTGTTTGGTCTTGCTACTTCTTTAGGACTTGGGGCACAGCAAGCTTCTGCAGGTATAGACCATGTATTTGGTACCTCAGGCGGAGTTGGTTCACAAATTTTAGTCATTATAGGTGTTTCACTTTTAGCTATTGTTTCTGTAATTCGAGGGATTGATGGCGGCGTTAAAGTACTTAGTAATGCCAATATGCTAATCGCCTTAGTTTTGCTTATCTTTGTTTTTTTAGTAGGCTTTGCTGTTTCTGTAGGTAATATCCCAACTACTGTTATGGGGTATATAGAAAATATCATCCCACTAAGTAATCCTCATGGTCGTGAAGATGAAACTTGGATGCACGGGTGGACTGTATCTTATTGGGCATGGTGGATTTCTTGGTCACCGTTCGTAGGTATGTTTATCGCGCGTGTATCACGTGGTCGTACAATTCGTGAATTCTTAATTGCGGTATTGCTTGTTCCTACTGCTGTTACTATTTTATGGATGTCTATATACGGCGGAATTGCAATTGATCAGGTAATCAACGGTGTAGGTGAACTAGGTGCTAATGGCCTAACTGAAGTACCTTTAGCTATGTTCCAAATGTTTGATGCATTACCTATGGCGAACATTTTATCATTTGTAGCAATTATTTTAGTATTGGTTTTCTTTATTACTTCATCGGACTCTGGTTCTTTGGTAATTGATTCAATCACTGCCGGTGGCAAAATTGATGCTCCAGTACCACAGCGTATTTTTTGGGCTGTGACTCAAGGTGCAGTAGCCGCTGCATTACTTTGGATAGGCGGGACTGAAGCGATTCAAGCACTTCAAGCTGGCTCTGTATCAGCAGGATTACCCTTCACTATTGTATTGTTATTTATGTGTTTAAGCTTAGTTTTAGGTTTACGAACTGAGCCTCGCTCAATTAAATAATACTTTTAATAAGTAACACTTTTACTTAGTAACAAAAGCGCCGCAATTTTTGCGGCGTTTTTTTGTTTAACTATTTAAAATCATACCAATTCGCTCAATAAAGTGATCTATTTTGTGGCAGGAAAATCGTGTCGATAGTAAGGCAAAATTTAGTTATTTAGTTATTTAGTTATTTAGTTATTCTAAATGAGAGATTTTTAACGCAGCTAGCGTCAGGTTTAACTCCAAAAACGATTAAAGTATCATTGCGTATTGGTATTATACCCACAACTCTGAAATTGGAGTATCTACACGGTAATGATGACTCAGTTGCGCTTGTAGAAGCTCGGCTGTAGCAAGCGCATCCGTTAAAGCATTATGGTTATTATATGGAGGTAATGAGTAACGCTCGCGGCAATCTGTTAATCTGAGCGATCCTAGTTTTGTGTTAAACAATCGACCTAATACTCCCTGCCTTGCTTTTAGTGCTCTTTTTTCTAGCTCCATTGTATCAACAAGTGCAAACTCAATACCTTCTTTAAGCCTCAGTAATAACGCATTATTTAAAAAATGGCGCTCTATTGCAGCGTAATGCACCACGACAACTTTACCACTTAGCGCTTCAAGTAAAGGCTCAATAATTCGGTTAAAGTCAGGTGCGTCATCCACCTCAGAGTGCGTTATTCCATGAATTAAAATAGATTCTTCATGCAGGTTACGTCTTGGTTGAACAACCCAATGCCGACTGTGTTTGCAATAAATACGCTTTAAATTAAACGGCACTAAGCCAACACTCACTATATCGTCGTTCTGGCTATTTAAACCTGTTGTTTCAAAGTCCATTGCTACAAAAGGCACATCTTCTACTGCGGCTTTATCTTGGTTATAAGCACCTGCATAAAAGTGTTTTAGAAGTTTATTTTCGGTGCTGTTGGCAAGCTCGTTGTATCTAGCTTGCCAATCAACTGCTTTGTAATTACGCGGATTCATAGGCTACTTCACACCAGAGTTTGCTGTGTAGCTAAATTTTAAATAGCTTTGTGCTTTTTCTAAAATAGCGAATGCCTCTTTCAAGTTTCGTTGCTCAAAAGGAGACAGTAAATGTGGGTCTAAGTCGTTATCAGGCTCTTCGCCCTTCTCTATTTGCCACGCTTGATGGCGAATTCGCATCATGGCAATATACTCAAGTGAATCACGTAAATCTTGCGCTTTACCCTGCGGTAATAGCTTAGCTTCAATAATATCTTCTAATCGCTCAAACGAGTTTTGTTTACGCGAACCAATAGCTAATGCGTGTACGCGTATAACATCAGAAAGTGGTGCAGTACCTCTTCGTTTTAAGTTCATTGAACGCTTATGTTGGCCGTTATGCTCCATAACAAAGCCTTTAAAAAAGCCAAGCGGTGGTGTTCTATTTCGAGCATTTGCAGCCATATTTGCTAGAAATATACGATTCACTTTACTTTGTTTCGCTATAAATATTTTAAGCTCGTCGGCCCACTTGGTTTTGCCCCACACACCGTCTAAATCAAAAAATATAGAGCTATTAAGCAGTGCTTGTGGTTTTGGCTGGGCTATCCAATCAGCAAATTGATCGAACCACTCTGAGCGAGTTTTACGCCATTTTTTAAACGACGCCATTATTTCGCCATCACAATAAGTGTAACCACACTGCGCTAAGCCATCACACACAAAATCGGCAATATTTTGAAAGTATGCGTTATGTTTTTCATCGTCGTAACTGTCATCTAAAATTAGTGCGTTATCTTGATCAGTTACAATAAGTTGCTCGTCGCGAGCCATGGAGCCCAGTGCAATAAAACAATAAGGAACGGGAGGTGGACCAAACTTTTCCTCAGCTAATACAAGTAATCTTTGTTTAAAAGTACGTCCGATAACGGCCATGGCAGTACCAATCATGTGTGAATTTGCATCTTCGTTAACCATACGGACAAATACATTGGGTAATTGGCGTGCATAATGCGCTAAATCCTCAATTGTTTGTTGAGCAAGTATGCCGCGTACAAGTAATAAGCTGCTTTGCGATTCGTAACGTAAAATATCAGAGAGCGAGATAACTCCTATAGGACGTCTTTTTTGTACTACGGGTAAATGATGGAGATTATCTCTGAGCATGGCCAGTACCGCTTCAAAAATATAGTCATTAGCATCTAAAAGCACTAAGTTAGTAGACATAATCTCTTTTGCTTGTGTGTTAAAATCAAGCCCTTTAGCCACTACTTTTGAGCGTAAATCCCTATCGGTTATTATGCCAACGACTTGTCCATCATCTTCCTCAGGATCGTCGTTTATTGGTTTATTTACATCGGTTACCAAAACTGACGATACCGCCTCTTCGGTCATTAATTTAGCGATATCTTGTATTGTAGATGTTGCATCTACGGTGACTACATCTCTGTGAATTAATGATTTTACTTTAGCGGTTGTAAGGTCATTGCCATCAGCTTGTTCAACAATAGCTTGATGTAAACGCACGTTACCATCTGTTTCAAAGTAATCAGCAAACGCATCAAACTCATCACAGTAACGATTAAATAGCTCGACATTTATACAATAAACTAACGTATCTTCAAGAGCCGTTGCAGGAAAACGCACCTTACGGTTCATCAATAAACCCATTTGACCAAATATTCCTGCGATGGCCAAACGATTGTATAGCTCACCATTTCGGCGATACATTTCTACAGAACCACTTCTAATCACATACAAATCAGATATGTCTTGTCCAAAACTTAAAATGTCTGTTTTTGCTCTAAAATAAGCAACTTCTACTTGTTGAGCTAGCTCATTAAGCGCTTTTTGAGGTAAGTCATCAAAAGGAGGATGTTGTGCTAAAAATTGTGCGATTTCAACTTGTTCGGCTTGCATAAATCCCTTCCTGTATGCGCATTAAAATGACTAAATATGTTTTGCAGATTAACACTATCATCGGAGTGTGAAAACAATTACTGCACAATTTTGGGCACAAAAAAAGAGCCTAAATAGACTCTTTAAATATAATACTTATTGTAAAAATTTATTTACCGCGCTGAGCGTCTTTTTGGGCTTTTTTGGCTTCTTTACGTTGCTGTAAAACAGCTTGAGCCTCATTACCAATATGGCCTTCGCCACGGGCTTGCGCTAATTCTATTTGCTTTTGGCGCTCCGCAAAACGTGTCCGTTGCTCGTCTGTCACTTCTTCAATACAATGATGACAAGATACACCTTCCATGTATTCAGGCTTTAACTTTTCGTCTTCTGTAATTGGCATACGGCACGCGTGGCATTGATCATAAGAGCCCTTTTGTAAGTCGTGATCAACCGCAACGCGATTATCAAATACAAAACATTCGCCTTCCCACATGGTTTCTTCTTTTGGCACTTCTTCTAGATATTTTAAAATGCCGCCTTCAAGATGATAAACTTCGTCAAAACCTTGCTCTTTCATGTAGGCCGTCGATTTTTCGCAGCGGATACCACCTGTACAAAACATCGCTACTTTTTTATGTTTTTCAGGGTCTAAGTTTTCTTTAGCCCACTGTGGAAATTCGCGAAAAGTTTTAGTATTTGGATCGACTGCATTTTGAAATGTACCAATTTCAATTTCGTAATCATTACGTGTATCAATTAAAATTACTTCTGGGTCAGATATAAGTGCGTTCCACTCATTTGGCTTTACATAGCTACCCACAACTTTAAGCGGATCTACGCCTTCAACGCCCATCGTTACAATTTCTTTTTTTAGTTTTACTTTAGTGCGGTAAAACGGGCATTCATCATCGTAAGATTCTTTTGTTACGATGTTTTTTAAATTTGGTTGCTCATCAAGCCATGCTAATAAGTTGTCTATCCCTTCACGTTTTGCAGAAACAGTGCCGTTTATACCTTCGGCAGCGAGTAGTAAAGTACCGCGTACTTCATTTGCTTCCATCACTTCAAGCAACGGCTTACGGATAGCTTCAAATTCAGGTAAACCAACAAATTTATACAGCGCACATACTACAAAGTGATCGCCCGTTACATTATCTTTATGAACAACAGTCATTATATTTCCTATTTTGCCTTATTAGCCAGTATTGGCGTTTACCGAATCGTAAATCCGGCGCATATGGGGCGCGTATTTTACGCTTTTTTAGTTTAATTGCAAAAAATAGCGCTATAGATTGGTTTTTACTGTTAGCGACCTATCTGTGTAAGCTATAATGCGCTGATAAATTTATAGACTTAATTTGCTCATTTTGGAGAAACACACATTGCAGTTTACTGATCTTGGGATTGATACACGCCTTGAAACACAACTAGCACATCAAGGGATCACCCAGCCCACCGATATTCAAGCGCATGCAGTGCCTACCGCACTTGCAGGGCATGACATTTTCGCCCAGTCTAAAACTGGGTCGGGCAAAACCTTGGCGTTTTTATTACCTGCTGTACAAAGGGTTATGAAACAAAAAGCACTCAGTAAACGCGATCCTCGTGTACTTATTGTTGCTCCTACTCGTGAGCTTGCTACGCAAGTATTTACTCAGCTGCGTTTATTAATTGCAGGCACAGCCATTAAGGCCGTAAAAATACTTGGTGGCGAAAACTTTAATGACCAAATAAAAGCACTTAGAAACGACCCACAATTCGTAGTTGCTACACCAGGGCGTTTAGCTGATCACATTACAAAACGTTCATTACAATTGAGTGGACTAGAACTGCTTATTTTTGATGAAGCCGATCGTATTTTAGATTTAGGCTTTACCGAGCAGTTAAAAATGATTAACGAGCAAGCTAATCACCGTTTACGTCAAACGTTATTGTTTTCTGCAACACTTGACCATGCTCAAGTAGATGCTCTATCACGTAACCTATTAAAAAAACCAAAGCAAATTACGCTAAGTGCAGCGAACGAGCAACATAGCGATATTAAACAAACTTTATATCTAGCCGATCACCTTGATCACAAAGAAGCGCTATTAGAGCACTTTTTGAATCAAGATGATGTTGGTCAATGCATTATCTTCACAGCAACACGTTCTGACACGAGTCGCTTGAGTGAAGCGCTTAATGCTAAAGGCTTCAAGTCTGTAGCGCTTGCTGGTGATTTAACACAAAATAAACGTTTAGATATAATGGATTCGTTTAGTCGCGAAAACTTTAAAATATTAATCACCACCGATGTTGCATCTCGTGGTTTAGATTTACTAAGTGTAACGCATGTTATTAACTTTGATTTACCAAAACACGCTGAAGAGTATGTACACCGCATAGGTCGTACAGGACGAGCTGGCTTTAAAGGTAACGCAATTTCATTAGTTGGCCCAAAAGATTGGGCAAGTTACTTAGCTATTAAAGCATTTTTAAATGATGAGTTAAAATTTGCGAGCGTAGAGGGCTTAAAAGCTAAGTTTAAAGGTTTAAAAGATAAAAAGCCTGAGGCAACGTGGGATAAATCTAAAGAAAAATCCGCCGCTGTTAAAAAGCCTGTATTTAAACGCAAAGCCAAACCTAAAAAGCCAACAGCACCAATTAAAGCACCAATGAACATTGATGGCGATACACCAATGCGCCGTAAAAAAAAGACTGAGCAGGAATTATTATGAGTTACCTAGGAACCACACAAACATTATTTGTAAAAGAAGTGAGTAACGAAGGTGCTTACTTAGATGGTCATGATTTAGGTGAAGTGTTTTTACCAAAACAAGAAATTAAACATGAGCTTGAAGCGGGCGATAGCATTAGTGTATTTATCTTTTTAGACAACGCTAACTTAGCAACTGCCACAACTAAAAAGCCACACGCACAAGTAGGTGAATATGCCCTGCTTCGCGTTAAAGAAATTAATAGTATTGGTGCATTTTTAGATTGGGGTCTTGAGAAAGATGTACTAACCCCGTTTAACGAACAAAAACCACGCATGCAAGAAGGTCACTCATATTTAGTTCGTCTGTACCTTGATAATGCAAGCCAACGTATTTGTGCATCAAACAACTTTAATCGCTTCCTATCTAAAGATGAGCCACAATATACTCACTTACAAGAAGTGGATTTAATTGTTGCTGGCAAAACAGATATTGGCTACAAGGTATTAATTGAAGAATCGCATTTCGGTGTTGTTTTTTACAATATGGTATTTAAAAGCCTATTTGTGGGTCAAAAGCTTAAAGGCTTCATTCAAAAAGTACGTGAAGATGGAAAAATTGATGTTGTATTAGAAAAGCCAGGTATGGGAAAAGTAAGTGACCTTGGTGAAACTATTATGCAAAAACTAAAAAATGAAGGTGGTGTTATCCCATTAGGTGATAAGTCTGAACCTGAAGCAATAAAAAAGATGTTTTCTACTAGTAAAGCTAACTATAAAAAAGCAATTGGTGGATTATTCAAACAAGAATTGATAGATATTGAAGCGAAATCCATTCGCTTAAGATCTTAATTATAAATAATAGGCTGTAATTACTAATATTATCTGTTTGTAATTAACCTAAAATATACTTATAAGGCAATGTACATTGCGTATATTGCCTTGAATAATCAAGCACTTCACCTTTTGACTCTAGGTTAAGCGGTGCCAAACGAAAAACCTTCTTTTCGCATTCTATTTTTTTATCATCAAGCTTAGATATGCAATCAGTTACTGTTATATGCTGAGATGTAAGTGTATCCTCATTTTTGTAACATAGGTGGTGTGCATAATCTTGCATTGTTTGTTTAAAATCGAACATATTGACAGGGTAATTCGTGATTATATCTGTTACTGATGTAACATCATCATATGCTTTATTAGAAAAAAGATTTTTATTTACTGAAAAACCCGCAACAATAATAATTATAAAACCTAATAATAACTTCAAAACAAACCCCTACTACATTTCAATCCTAATAATGTAACATAAAATACACATGAGGTAAGGGCTTTTAGCACTATATTGCTGCTTTTTGTTAAATTATTCTATAGACCTATTAACATCACTAAGCACTTTTACGGGATCATCCGCCTGAGTAATAGGTCGGCCTATAACTAAATAATCACTTCCTGCATCTATTGCTTGCTTAGGAGTCATAATACGCTTTTGATCGCCAGCATCACTGCCTTCAGGACGTATACCTGGTGTTACAAGTTTAAAGTTCTCACCTAACTCTGCTTTTAAAGCTTTTGCTTCTTGTGCAGAACACACAACGCCATCAAGCCCTGCTTCCTTTGCAAGCTTAGCTAAATATATAACTTGCTCTTGAGCAGATTTATCAACGCCTAAACGCTTTAGTTCTGTTTCATCCATGCTTGTTAATACAGTAACCGCGATAAGTAATGGCGCTTTATCGCCAAATTGTTCTAGAGCCGATTTAGCTTTGCTCATCATTTCAAAACCACCAGAAGCATGAACGTTTACCATCCACACACCCATTTTCGCAGCTGCAGTAACAGCTTTAGCTACTGTATTAGGGATGTCATGAAATTTTAAATCTAGAAAAACATCAAAACCTAAATCAATTAACTCTTTAACAAATGCAGGTCCAAAATAAGTAAACATCTCTTTGCCTACTTTAAGACGGCATGTATCAGGAGAAAGTTGTTTAACAAAGTTTAAAGCAACCTCTTGATCATCGTAATCTAATGCTATAAGAATTTTTTTTGAGTGTTCGAAAGACATGACTATCCTAATGTATGGCTATAATACCAATCCGCAATAATACTTAATCAATTTGAGGACCAAATCTGACGCTAACTGCGTTAAAAATTTCTTATATAGAACAATAATATTAAAAATTTTTTGCCTTGTTATCGACACAGTTTTCTTACCTCAAAACAGACCACTTAATTAAGCGAATTGATATAAAGTAATTGTATAAGTAGATTTAATGCAATAGTGCTAGCTGGTAATTTGAGAGAAGGTGTAGAGAAATTTATATAGACACAACATCAAAAAATTCCAACCCAGTAAACTCTCAGTTTAATTTGCTAAAATTATCATAGTTAAATCCGATATCATTTAAGGGGTTATTAAAATCCGTCTAAGCCTCGACTTGGAACAATGGTTTCCCAATGCTTACAAGAAGGGCAATTCCAATATATGGTGTAGCTTGTAAAACCGCAATGCTGACATTGGAAATCAGGTTTTGTAGCAATATAAGAGGTTACAAGCTTATCAATTTCATTAAGTACTTCTTTAGTATTTTTATTTTGGTCACCCATTAATTGCAGTAAAAAACTGAAACCACGAATAGTAGGTTGACGTTTTAAGCTATCAGTTAGAAATTCAAAGGCTTGTTTAGTGTGTCCTTGCTCAAGCAATGCTTGGCAATGTTTTATTTTAATTAATACACCGCCCTTTTCTAACAAGTCACTGACTAATTCATGAAATTGATGCGTTAAATTTAATTGTTTATAGCTGTGAGCTAGCTCATCAATAAACAACGGCGCAAACAAAGTGAATTGTGATACAAGCTCACGCCAGTAATAAATAGCTTTAACGTAATCTTCTTTCGCGTAAGCAACTAATCCTAACTCGTAAAGCGGACGTACGGCTTTATAATTTAAGCTAATCGCTTTTCTCATTAGTTGGGGTGTGTTATCACTTAAAGCTGATTCACAATAAAAATTAGCAATCGCTTTAAATTGTTGTTCTTTTGAAAATAGTTCGCTGTGGGCTTCAAACATGTTGATGCCTTTTTCCCATTCACGGGTTTGCGAATATAAAGTAATAATAGGATCTAGTGCTTCTACATGGCCAGACTTAACTAACCAAACTAAGTGCTCTTCTGCACTATCTAGTAGACCAGCCATTATATAATCTTCGGCAAGTTCTAAACGGCTAGTTGCAGCTTGTTGTTCATTTAAGCCTGGGTGTTTTAATAGAAGTTCATGAATTTTAATTGCGCGGTCTAATTCACCTCTACGGCGAAACATGGTGGCAAGTGTAGAATAGTGTTCAACAGAGTCAGCTGAAACTTCAAGCAAATTAATCAAGTGCTCTAAGCCTTGGTCTTCTTCTCTGTCGAGTAGAAACTTTAAGCCTTTGCTGTATTCAGAAGTGATCTGACGATTTAGTTGATGAGCTTGGTTTTTAGCACTGTTTTTACCCATAATCCAGCCGTAACCGGCGGCAACAGGTAATAGTAAAAACAAAAGCTCAATCATAGTTAGGTGTCTTTATTCGCGGCAAGCTTTTTTTTATCTTTTTCAGGCGCTAATTGCTTTTTTAAGCGGTAGTTTTGCCACTTTAATTGTGAAAACAATTTAAAGCTAATAAAACAACCCACTAAAACACCTAATAAAAAGCAGATACTTATTATTACAGCTAAAGGTAGAGTATTACTGGCTATAATATAATTTATTTGTACTAACTGTGGGTTTTGTGACCCTAATACAAATGCACTGATAAGGCATAGCGCAACCAGAATAATTTTTAGTACCTTGAACAAGTAACTACTCCACTAAGTTAACTAGGCAATGCTTTCATTTACGCGGTCGCGTAATTCTTTGCCTGGTTTAAAATGAGGTACATGCTTTCCTTCAAGCTCAACTGTATCGCCAGTCTTAGGATTACGACCTGTGCGAGGAGCGCGGAAATGCAAAGAGAAACTACCAAAACCTCTGATCTCAATACGATCTGAAGTAGATAATGAGCCGGCCATTTGTTCAAGAATTTCTTTTACAGCATTCTCAACATCTTTCACTGGAACGTGTGCGTGTTGTTCCGCAAGTGTTTCTATCAGTTCTGACTTAGTCATAGTGTTTCCTTAAAAAGAGATATAGGAAGGGCAAAAAATGCCCTTCCAACTAAAAACTAATTATATATTAGTCTTTTTGTGCATTTGCGAAAGCAGCTGCCATTGCGTTTTCAAACACTGGCTCTTCTTTCTTAAGCTTCTCTAGTACTTCTTTCTCTTCTGCTTCGAAAAGAGCTTTTACAGATAAGCTTAAAGTGCGGTTCTTACGATCAACACCAACGTATTTAACTTCAATCTCGTCGCCTACAGAAACAACAGTAGTTGCATCTTCAACGCGTTCTTGAGCGATATCAGCTACACGGATGTAACCTTCAACGCCTTCGATAAGTTCAACAGTTGCGCCTTTCGCATCAACTTCAGTCACTTTACCTTTAACAATAGCACCTTTTTTGTTTGCATCAAGGTAGTTATTGAATGGGTCAGCTTCGATTTGCTTAACACCTAGAGAGATACGTTCACGCTCTGGGTCAACTTGCAATACGATAGCAGTGATTTCGTCGCCTTTCTTGAATTCACGTACAGCTTCTTCGCCAGGTGTATTCCAAGAAATGTCTGAAAGGTGTACAAGACCGTCAATACCACCGTCAAGACCGATAAAGATACCGAAGTCAGTGATTGATTTGATCTTACCAGTAACTTGATCGCCTTTGTTTTGTAGACGAGCAAATTCCTGCCAAGGATTAGCAATACATTGCTTAAGACCAAGAGAAATACGACGACGTTCTTCGTCAATTTCTAAAACCATAACTTCAACAGTGTCGCCTAAGCTAACAACTTTTGAAGGATGGATGTTTTTGTTAGTCCAATCCATTTCAGAAACGTGTACTAAACCTTCAACGCCTTCTTCGATTTCCACGAAACAGCCGTAATCTGTAAGGTTAGTAACACGACCAGAAAGTTTAGAACCTTCTGGGTAACGACCAGCGATAGCTGCCCATGGATCTTCACCAAGCTGTTTAAGGCCTAGAGATACACGAGTTTTATCTTTGTCGAATTTTAGAACTTTAACTGCGATTTCGTCGCCAACATTAACGATTTCTGAAGGGTGCTTAACACGCTTCCAAGCCATATCAGTAATGTGTAGTAGACCATCAACACCACCAAGGTCAACGAATGCACCGTAGTCAGTAAGGTTCTTAACGATACCTTTAACTTCTTGGCCTTCAACAAGGTTAGCAAGAAGCTCTTCACGTTCTTGTGAGTTTTCAGATTCGATAACTGCACGACGTGAAACAACAACGTTGTTACGTTTTTGGTCAAGCTTGATTACTTTAAATTCAAGCTCTTTGCCTTCAAGGTGAGTTGTGTCACGTACTGGACGAACATCAACAAGTGAACCAGGTAGGAAAGCACGGATTGAATCAACTTCAACTGTGAAACCGCCTTTAACTTTACCGTTGATAACACCAGTAACAGTCTCTTGCTCTTCACATGCTTTCTCAAGACGGATCCATGCTTCGTGACGCTTAGCTTTCTCACGAGAAAGAATAGTTTCACCGAAACCGTCTTCAATTGCATCTAGTGCAACATCTACTTCGTCGCCTACAGCAACTTCAAGTTCACCAGCAGCATTTTTGAACTGCTCAGCAGGGATAGCACTTTCTGATTTAAGACCAGCATCTACAAGTACAATGTTATTCTCGATAGAGATTACTGTACCTTTAACGATAGAGCCTTGCTCTGCTTCAAAACCCTTTAAGCTTTCTTCAAATAACTGCGCAAAATTTTCTGACATACGAATATACGTCTCATATATTAATACCAATAAGCAACCATGCTGCATGGGGTTGTTAAAATAGCACTGGCATCCTGCTGGCGCATAAAATGTGTTTAGCTTCGTTTAGGAAGCTTACCTTCAGAGATTGCAATATCGAATAAAGTCATTACCTTATCAAACACTTGCTGTGCATTGAGTTCGCTAGTATCAAGCTCAATAGCATCATCTGCAGGTACAAGCGGAGCAACGGCACGATTCATATCGCGCTCGTCACGAGCTTGAATGTCCTGTAATAGACCACTTAGTGTAACATCAAGACCGCGCGTATTCAACTCAACAAAGCGTCTACGAGCACGCTCTTCTGCACTTGCTGTTAAATATATTTTTAACGGCGCATCTTGAAAAACCACAGTGCCCATATCACGGCCATCGGCAATTAAGCCGTTTTCAGTGCGAAATGCACGCTGGCGACGTAATAACGCTTCACGAACGCGAGGTAATGCTGCAACTTTTGATGCTGCAGCGCCTACTTCTTCATTACGAATAGTAGTAGTTACATCTTCGCCTTCTAAAATAACTTTTCCTGCATTAGTTTGGCTATCTACCAAAAACTGCACATCTAAATTTGCAGCAAGAGGGACAAGCCCTTCTTCATTGTCTAATGCAATTTGGTGATGAAGTGCAGCTAAAGATAAAACGCGATAAATCGCACCGCTATCTAATACATCCCACCCTAACTTGTCGGCTAACAAGCGACAAACAGTTCCTTTACCTGAACCACTTGGGCCATCAACGGTGATCACGGGCATTAATAACGCCTGCATTTAAAACCTCCTGCAATGCACACCTAAATAAACCGCGACATTATACGTCAGTTATTAAAATATATCTGCTATTAGTGTGTAACTTTTGTAATTACTTCTAATTAGCTTATTCACTTACTGATGCTAAAACATTGAAAAATGTAGGAAATGTTTTATAGGTACACTTTGGATCATTAATCGTTATTGGCTTTCCACCAACGGCAACCATTGCAAAACACATGGCTATACGGTGATCGTCGTAAGTGTCTATTGCTACATCGTTGAAGTGTTTAGGCGGTGTAATTTCTATAAAGTCATGCCCTTCTACCACTTCTGCACCTACTTTTCTAAGCTCAGTTGCCATCGCATATAAACGGTCTGTTTCTTTTACTCGCCAGTTATAAATGTTACGAATGGCAGTTGGGCCTTTAGCGAAAAGAGCAACAGTTGCAAGGGTCATAGCAGCATCAGGAATTGCATTAGCGTCAATATCTACGCCTTTTAATTCGCCTTTGCGAACAACTAAACGCTCATCATACCAATCGATTTTTGCGCCTACTTGCTCCATTACTTTAGCAAAGCCTATATCACCTTGAACTGATTTAGCACCCACGCCTTTAATTTCAATCTCGCCGCCAGCAATTGCAGCCGCAGCAACAAAGTAAGAAGCAGAAGATGCATCGCCTTCAACCATAATTCGTTCGAGTGATTGATACTGTTGACCACCTTTAACTTTAAAAGTTGCATAATCACTGTGTTCAACATTAACACCAAAACGTGCCATTACATCAAGCGTAATATCAATATAAGGTTTAGATACTAAAGTACCTTTAATCGTTATCGTTGTATCACCGCTAAATAATGGCGCTGCCATTAATAGAGCCGTTAAAAATTGACTTGAAATACTACCGTCAATTTCAACCTCACCACCTTTTATTTGACCACCTACAATTTTAAGTGGTGGATAGTCTTTGTGTTTTGTATAGGTAACATCACCACCAAGCGCTTGTAGAGCATCAACTAAGTGCCCTATCGGACGCTCTTCCATACGTGGTTCGCCTATTAGCTCATACTCACCAGCAACGGCAGCAAGTACAGCCGTTAAAGGTCTGTAAGCAGTACCTGCATTACCTAAAAACAAGGGCTCAGTAGGTGTATTAAACACACCACCAACTCCCTCTACGGTCGCTACAGTGTGTTCATCATTTAAAGTTACATTTACACCTAATAACTTTAAAGCACCCAGCATATGGCGTATATCGTCACTATCAAGTAAGTTTTCTACAACGGTGGTACCGTTTGCCAGTGCTGCTAATAATAAAATTCTGTTCGATAGACTCTTTGAACCTGGTAGGGTTACCGTACCATTTACTTTAGAAATAGGTTCTAAACGGAGCTGCTCCATTAGCTGTGCTCCTTTGCAAATGCAGCCATAAAATCTACAAGTGCTTGAACACCTTCAAGAGGCATAGCGTTATAAATACTTGCGCGCATACCGCCCACAATTCTGTGACCTTCAAGTGCAAGTAAACCGGCCTCGTTTGATTGAGCAACAAATTTGCTATTTAAGCTTTCATCGTTTAACCAAAATGGAACATTCATGCGTGAGCGGCAATGTTTAGCGACTATATTTGAATAAAAATCTGAGTTATCGATAAAATCATACAGTAAATTTGCTTTAGCAATATTTTGTGCTTCCATGGCTTTTACACCACCATTGCTTTCAAGCCATTCAAATACTTCAGCCGCTAAATACCAAGCAAAGGTAGGTGGGGTATTAAACATACTGCCCTGCTTTGCTTCAAGTGCGTAATCTAAAATACCAGGCTTTGGCAAACCTTCGCGCTCAAGTAATGTTTTACGAACAATAACAATTGATATGCCCGATGGACCGATATTTTTTTGCGCACCAGCGTAAATCAAATCAAATTTATTAACGTCTATCTCACGCGATAAAATAGTTGAAGACATATCAGCAATAATCGGAGCTGTTGGGTGGCTTGGTACATCAAAAATCTCTAAGCCATCGACAGTTTCATTAGGGCAATAGTGGATGTACGCAGCGTCTTCTGGTAATTCCCAGTCAGCAACGTCTTTAATTGAAAACTCACCATCAGCATCATTACGGACATCCGTAAAAGACGTTTGAGTAAACTTATTCGCTTCATCTCTGGCGCTTTTCGACCATACGCCATTCTCGCAATAAAACGCTGTTTTGCCTTCTTGGTGTAAGTTTAATGGCACAGCACTAAACTGGCCACGACCACCACCATGCATAAACAGCACTTCAAATTCATCACTAATATTCATTAGGCGACGAAGGCTAGCTTCACATTTAGCTGTAAGCGCTAAAAACTCTTTACTACGATGGCTAATCTCCATCACAGACACACCTAGGTCTTGCCAATCTAGAAACTCTTTTTGCGCTTTTTTCATAACCGCTTGCGGAAGCATAGCTGGCCCCGCACAAAAATTATATTTACTCATTACCTTTGCCTCATTCCAGTAATTTAACTACTAAGCATGAACATTTAATACCAATCCGCTAAACCTTTAAAATTTAATGAATAATACCAATCCGCAATAATACTTAATCATTTTGCGGGGCTAAACGTGTCGCTACTTGCGTTAAAAAATTCTCATTTAGAACAACTAAATAGCGAATTTTTTGCCTAGCTATCAACACGTTTTTCCACCCTCAAAATAGATCTCTTAATTAAGCGAATTGGTATGAGTATAATTTCACACCCTATTAATTTTTTTCAACAACATTAAAAAAAGCGGCCAAGGCCGCTTTTTCAATATCAATTATTCTGAAGGAGGATTATCATCCGCTACTTCATCAATAACCGTATCTACTGTTTCAACGTCTTCAATATCAATTAAGTCACTTTCTGTAACTTCAATCTCTTCTATACGTTGTAAACCAACTACTTGCTCTCCGTCAATAGTTCTGATCAAAATAACACCTTGTGTGTTACGTCCAACCGTTGAAACTTCATTAACGCGAGTTCGTACTAAGGTACCACGATTCGAAATAATCATTATTTCATCGTTGTCATCAACTTGCACAGCACCAACAACAGCACCGTTACGTTCACTCACCTTAATTGATACAACACCTTGTGTTGCACGGCTCTTAGATGGGTAATCTTCAAGTTGTGTACGCTTACCGTAACCATTTTCAGTTACCGTTAGAATGGCACCGTCAGTTTTTGGTACAATTAACGATACTACGCGTTGCTCGTCTGGCATTTTAATACCACGAACACCTGTAGCAGTACGACCCATTGGGCGAACACCTTTGAAGCGAATCTCAGGGTTACCTTCTTCGTCTAATACCGGGTTGCCGTTTTCATCAACAACTGTTGTTTCTTCAGCTTCTTTGAAGCGTACAACTTTACCTGCATCAGTGAACAACATAATTTCGTTGCTACCATCGGTAATATCAACACCAATCAAGCTATCGCCATCATTTAAGTTAACAGCAATAATACCGCTTGCACGTTGACGACTGTAAGCCGTTAATGGTGTTTTCTTAACTGTACCGAATGCAGTTGCCATAAAGATATATTTATCTTCTGCGTACTCGCGTACTGGCAATATAGCAGTAATACGTTCATCAGCTTCAAGTGGTAACAAGTTAACAATTGGCTTACCGCGCGCTGCACGACTTGCTAGTGGTAACTGATACACTTTAAGCCAATATAAACGACCGGCCGTAGAGAAACATAAAATAGTATCGTGTGTATTTGCAACTAACAGACGTTCAATGAAATCTTCATCTTTCATCTTCGTTGCTGACTTACCTTTACCACCACGACGCTGTGCTTCGTAATCAGACAATGCCTGATACTTCACATACCCTTCGTGAGAAAGCGTTACAACAACGTTTTCTTCGGTAATTAAGTCTTCAAGGCTGATATCGTGAGCCGCTGCATTAATCTCGGTACGACGTTCGTCGCCATACTGCGCTTTAATTTCAACTAGTTCGTCACGAATAACTTCCATTAAACGCTCAGGTGTTGCCAAAATATAAAGTAGCTCAGCAATTAACTCTAACAACGCTTGATATTCAGTTAAGATTTTTTCGTGTTCAAGACCAGTCAGCTTGTGTAAACGCAAATCTAGAATTGCTTGAGCTTGTTGCTCAGAAATATAGTATTGACCGTCGCGAATACCTAAATCATCAGCAAGCCAATCTGGACGGGCTACATTATCTTCGCCTGCTTTTTCAAGCATACCTTGTACATGACCTAATTCCCACGGACGTGCAGTTAAAGCAATTTTAGCTTCAGCAGGTGTAGGTGATTTACGAATAAGCTCGATAATTGGGTCAATGTTTGCAAGCGCAATTGCTAAACCTTCAAGCGTATGAGCACGGTCACGCGCTTTGCGTAAATCAAACACGGTACGACGAGTTACTACTTCACGGCGGTGAATAATAAACTCTTCAAGCATTTCTTTTAGATTAAAACACTTAGGTTGGTTGTTAATTAATGCAACCATATTCATACCAAACACAGTTTGTAACTGAGTTTGTGAATACAAGTTATTTAAAATAACTTCGCCTACGTCACCACGTTTAATTTCAATAACGATACGCATACCGTCTTTATCTGATTCATCACGTAGTGCACTAATACCTTCAATTTTCTTATCTTTAACAAGCTCAGCAATTTTTTCAATTAAACGGGCCTTATTAACTTGATAAGGAATTTCGTGAACGATAATTGTTTCACGGCCTGTTTTTTCATCGGTTTCGACGTCGGCGCGTGCACGCATGTACACTTTACCACGGCCAGTTAAATAGGCTTGTTCAATGCCTTTTTTACCGTTGATAATTGCAGCCGTTGGGAAATCAGGACCAGGAATATAATCCATTAACTCTAAAATAGTTAAATCAGGATTTTGAATAAGTGCCAAACAACCGTTCACAACTTCAGTTAAGTTATGTGGTGGTATATTTGTAGCCATACCTACTGCAATACCCGACGAACCATTCACTAATAAATTAGGGACTTTCGTAGGTAACACGTCAGGGATGAACTCAGTACCGTCGTAGTTAGGAACGAAATCAACCGTTTCTTTTTCAAGATCGGCTAATAACTCATGCGACATTTTTGCCATACGTACTTCTGTATAACGCATTGCCGCTGCTGAATCACCATCAACCGAACCGAAGTTACCTTGGCCATCTACAAGCATATAACGTAGTGAGAATGGCTGAGCCATACGAACTATCGTGTCATAAACTGCACTGTCGCCGTGTGGATGGTATTTACCGATTACGTCACCGACCACACGGGCCGATTTTTTGTAAGGCTTGTTCCAGTCATTACTAAGCTCGTTCATTGCAAACAAAACGCGGCGATGAACAGGTTTTAAGCCGTCACGTACGTCTGGTAATGCACGTCCTACTATTACGCTCATTGCGTAATCTAAGTAGGAGTTTTTTAACTCGTCTTCAATATTGACTGGCAGAATTTCATTGGCGAGATCAGTCATTTGATATCACATTCCTTCAGTATCAGCTCTCAACAACCCGGTATTGGGTATTAAGAGTATTGTTATTATTTCTAACAGCCATGCTATCACAATTAATTTTAATTTACAGGCGCAAAACTTTGCGATTTATCAATTTAGCCCTATATAATGGCCTCAGATTGACGAGGAAGTATTTTATGACCGAACATCAAAATGTAGATCACGCAGAAATAGCAAAATTTGAAGCCATCGCTGAGCGTTGGTGGGACCTAGACGGAGAATTCAAACCTCTTCACGAAATTAACCCGTTACGTTTAGACTTTATAGCAAACAAAACGCAAGGCCTATTCGATAAAGAAACACTCGACGTTGGCTGTGGTGGCGGTATTTTAAGCCAAAGCATGGCGCGCATGGGCGCAAAAGTAACTGGCATCGACATGGGGCAAGAGCCTTTAACTGTTGCTAAGTTGCACAGTTTAGAAACTGGCGTAAATGTAGATTATATAAAAGTGCCTGCAGAAGAGTTTGCAACACAGTACCCTGAGCGCTTTGATGTAATAACGTGTATGGAAATGCTTGAACACGTTCCCGACCCAGCATCTATCATTCATGCCGTAGCCGCACTTGCCAAACCAGGCGCAGACGTGTTTTTTTCAACCCTGAACAAAACACCTAAAGCATACTTATACGCTATTGTTGGCGCTGAAAAACTCTTAAAAATGGTGCCTGAAGGTACACACGACCATAAAAAGTTTATAAAGCCTGCACAGCTTATTGCATGGGCAGAGCAAGCCGGTTTAAAAGTTCGTGCAAGTACAGGGCTTTCTTATAACCCACTATCAAAGCAATATACGCTCAATAGTGACGTTAGCGTAAATTACATACTTTATTTTGAGAAGTTAGCTTAATGGCTAACTCTCAAGCCCCCCTACCCCTTATTGAGTACGATGCATTTTTATTTGATTTAGACGGCACCCTACTCGACACCGCTGATGATTTAGGTGCCGCTTTAAACGCAGTCCTTATTAACAATAAAATAGAACCTGTTAGTAGTGATATATACCGTCCTGCGGCATCTAACGGCGCAGGCGCATTATTAGAGGCTGGTTTTAAAGAATTATGGGCTAAACAACCCCAAAGCGAGCTTATAAAGCAATTAGTTGACGAGTACGCCACAAACATAGCAAATCACACACGTTGCTTCAGCGGAGTTGAATCGTTACTTATCGCCCTTGATCAGAAAAAGATCAAATGGGGGATCATGACTAATAAACCAGGGTTTTTAACCGATCCTTTAGTGGCAGCTATTCCCGCATTAAAAAATGCCAGTGTGGTAATAAGTGGCGACACATTAGCTGAAGCGAAGCCATCACCTCTACCACTGCTACACTGTGCAAAGCTTATGCAGGTAGAACCAAGCCGTTGTTTATACATTGGTGATGCACAACGTGACATACAAGCAGGCAAAGCGGCAGGTATGCATACCGCAACGGCACTTTGGGGTTACATCCCAAGTAAAGATGAAGCGATAGCTTGGGAAGCCAATTTTAACTGGCTAAGCCCAATTGATGGTTTTAACCATATATAGTGCTATGTTAATTATTAAACACTATATATTGTGATTGTGTTAGTTTTCACACAAAGCTTGCTGATAAAAAAAGCAGTCAAAATTTATTTTTAAAATGAGTAAATTTAGCAGATCATTAGTTGATTTTTGCATATTTCAACTTAAATGATTGTTCGAAGGTGAGTGTCTACTAACACAAATGCGTTATCCCAAAGTTATCCACAAACAGGGGCAATTATGTCCCTTGCAAAACAACTCAGACCACACTATCTTGTGATCTCTAAATTGAACAACACCAGATATTGTGGCCAAATGTTATTCAATTAAATTCGCCAATACGGTGAAACCTATAATAAATGAGTATGTACCTTGCTTCGGCGAGGCATAAAGCATTGGTCAAAATACATAATTCCCAAGGAATACAGGCAAATGAACCAACAGTTATCTGTAAGCAAACGTGACGGGCGCAAAGAGCCTCTTGATCTGGATAAGATCCATCGCGTTATTGAATGGGCCGCCGAAGGTTTAAGCAACGTTTCGGTTTCGCAAGTTGAATTAAAATCGCACATTCAGTTTTACGACGGTATTCGTACTAAAGACATTCACGAAACCATCATTAAAGCAGCAGCGGATCAGATTTCAAAAGAATCGCCTGATTATCAATACTTAGCTGCACGTTTAGCTGTATTCCATTTACGTAAAAAAGCGTACGGTCAATTTGAGCCACCACGTTTATTTGACCACGTAACAAAAATGGTTGGCGATAAACGCTACGATGCTCACTTATTAGTAGATTACACAGAGCAAGAATTAGACGAGCTTGATGCATATCTTGATCATTCTCGCGATCTTAACTTTAGCTACGCGGCTGTAAAACAGCTTGAAGGTAAGTATCTCGTTCAAAACCGTGTATCGGGTGAAATCTACGAAAGTGCACAGTTTTTATATATTTTAGTAGCAGCGAGCTTATTCTCTGACTACCCAAGTGAAACACGCGTTTCTTACATTAAGCGCTTTTACGACGCAGTATCGTTATTTAAAATATCTCTACCAACGCCAATTATGTCGGGTGTACGTACGCCTACTCGCCAGTTTAGCTCGTGTGTATTAATTGAATGTGGCGATAGCCTTGATTCAATTAACGCTACATCATCTGCTATTGTTAAATACGTTTCACAACGCGCAGGTATTGGTATTAATGCTGGTCGTATTCGTGCGCTAGGTAGCCATATTCGTAACGGCGAAGCGTACCACACAGGTTGTATTCCTTTTTATAAGCACTTTCAAACAGCTGTTAAAAGTTGTTCACAAGGTGGTGTACGTGGCGGCGCTGCAACATTGTTCTACCCGCTTTGGCATTTAGAAGTAGAGAACCTACTTGTACTTAAAAATAACCGTGGTGTAGACGACAACCGCGTTCGTCACCTAGATTACGGCGTACAGTTTAATAAACTAATGTACTCTCGTTTAATTAAAGACGACTACATTACGTTATTTAGCCCATCAGATGTGCCTGGTCTTTACGATGCATTTTTTGAAGACCAAGCTGAGTTTGACGCGCTTTACGTAAAATACGAACAAGATGAGTCTATTCGTAAAAAACGCATTAAAGCCATTGAGCTTTTCTCTATGTTTGCGCAAGAGCGTGCAAGTACAGGTCGTATTTATTTACAAAATGTGGACCACTGTAATACACATAGCCCGTTCATTGCTAAAGTTGCGCCTATTCGCCAATCTAACTTATGTTTAGAAATTGCATTGCCAACTAAGCCACTTAATAACGTAAATGACGAAGAAGGCGAAATTGCCCTTTGTACACTGTCTGCGTTTAACTTAGGTGCAATAGAATCACTTGATGAGCTTGAAGAGCTAGCAGAACTTGCAGTACGCGCACTTGATAACTTACTTGATTTCCAAGACTACCCAGTACCGGCTGCTAAAAATGCAACTATGGGTCGTCGAACGTTAGGTATAGGCGTGATTAACTATGCATACTACCTAGCTAAAAATGGTAAGCGTTATTCAGATGGCAGCGCAAATGCACTGACTCATAAAACATTTGAAGCGATTCAATACTACTTGATGAAAGCATCAAACGAGCTTGCTAAAGAACGTGGTGCCTGTCCTAAGTTTAACGAAACAACGTATTCACAAGGCATTATGCCAACAGATACGTACAAACGTGATTTAGATAAAATTTGTGATGAGCCACTTCATCTTGATTGGGATACACTGCGTGCAAATATTAAAGAGCACGGTATGCGTAACTCAACACTAAGTGCGTTAATGCCATCAGAAACATCGTCGCAAATCTCTAATGCAACAAATGGTATTGAACCACCACGTGGACATATTAGCGTTAAAGCAAGTAAAGACGGTATTTTAAAGCAAGTTGTTCCTGAGTATGAGCGTTTAAAAGATCAATACGAGCTACTGTGGGACATTCCATCAAACGATGGTTACTTGCAGCTTGTTGGTATAATGCAAAAATTTGTAGACCAAACAATTTCTGCAAATACAAATTATGATCCAAACAAGTTCGAAGGCGGTAAAGTACCTATGCAAGTCTTATTAAAAGACTTACTAAGCGCGTACAAACTAGGTGTTAAAACCTTGTACTACCACAATACTCGTGATGGTGCCTCAGATATGCAAGAAGATACTCCAGAAGTGGAAGATGATGATTGTGAAGGCGGCGCGTGTAAAATATAACTGCTGATTTTTATTTTAAGCGGGCATTAAGCCCGCTTTTTCTGATAGTTTTTTGAGTGATAAACATGTCTTATACTACTTTTAGCCGAAACCATAATAACCAAATGCAAGAGCCAATGTTTTTTGGCCAAACTGTAAACGTATCTCGTTACGACCAACAAAAATACCCAATTTTTGAAAAATTAATCGAGAAGCAACTGTCTTTCTTTTGGCGTCCTGAGGAAGTAGATGTAAGTAAAGACCGTTTAGACTTTCAAGCGTTACCCGATCACGAAAAGCATATATTTTTAAGTAACCTAAAATACCAAACTTTGCTTGATAGTGTGCAAGGTCGCTCGCCAAACGTTGCCCTACTCCCTATTGTATCGCTACCAGAGCTTGAAACATGGATAGAAACGTGGGCATTTAGTGAGACGATTCACAGCCGCTCATACACACATATTATCCGTAACGTAACACAAGCGCCTGAACTTATTTTTGATGACATTGTTAGCAACGATAAAATTAGCGAACGTGCCGATGCCGTAACTAAATACTACGACGACTTAATCAACTCTGTATCGCTTTACAATTTATATGGTGAAGGCAAACACGAGATTAACGGTAAAACTGTTATCGTGAATTTGTTTGAGCTTAAAAAGAAACTTTACCTAGCTATGATGTCGGTAAATATTCTTGAAGCGATTCGCTTTTACGTAAGCTTTGCATGTTCGTTTGCGTTTGCTGAGCGTGAACTAATGGAAGGTAACGCTAAAATCATCAAGCTTATTGCGCGCGATGAAGCACTTCACCTTTCGGGTACTCAGCATATTTTAAACATTATGCAAGACGGTAAAGATGACCCAGAAATGGCGATTGTTGCAGCTCAGTGCCGCGACGAAGCGATTAAAATGTTTGTTGATGCTGCAGAGCAAGAAAAAGAGTGGGCTGAGTATTTATTTAAAGATGGTTCAATGATTGGCTTAAATAAGCATATTTTATGTCAGTACGTTGAATACATTACTAATGCACGTATGACTGCCATTGGCTTGCCAGCACAGTTTGAAAATAACAGTAACCCTATCCCATGGATAAACTCGTGGTTAGTGTCTGATAACGTGCAAGTAGCGCCGCAAGAAGCAGAAATTAGCTCATACCTTGTTGGTCAAATAGACTCTCAAGTTGATGCATCAGAATTTGGTGATTTTGATTTATAATGAGTGACAAGTCTACTGCAAGCATAACGCTTGCAGAAAACAGCCAGTGTGTAGAATTTACCGCTGGCTGCCCTTCTCTTTTACAGTGCTTAGAGTCCATGAAAATAGACGTCGCATTCCAATGCCGCGAAGGTTACTGCGGCGCCTGTAGAGCAACGTTAGTGTCAGGTAGTGTTGAATATAACGAAGAGCCACTTGCGTTTGTGCGCGAAGGCGAAATACTCCTGTGCTGCTGTAAACCCAATGGCAACGTAAGTATTAATTTAAAGTAATTTTCTGACAAATAAAAAGCCAATAATGAAAACGTTATTGGCTTTTTTCTTAAGGTGCATTACGGCTAAGTTTTATTTTTCTTTCAAATAAACGGTTTTCTTCTCTAGATATTGCTCTAAACCAAATTTACCATCTTCGCCGCCAAAGCCGCTCTGTTTCCAGCCATTATGAAAACCTTGATGCTGCTCACCCATACCACGGTTAATATAAACTTCACCCACTTCTAACTCGTTAATTGCTTTATTAATATCTGAAAAGTTTTGCGTAAATATATAAGCGCTTAAGCCATAAATACTGTCGTTACAGTATTTAATCGCTTGATCCATATCTTTAACTTTGACAATTGGGAGTACTGGCCCAAAAGTTTCTTCGTGCACTGCAATGTTATCTTGCTTAACGTCTACAAGTAACGTTGGTTCGTACCAACAACCACCTTCGAAACCCTCAACAGAAGCAACTTTACCACCAGTGGCGACAGAAGCGCCTTGTTGAATACTTTGTTGAACTATGTGATCAATGTTGTCTATTTCACGTTGATTACATTTAGGACCCATTTGTGTATCTGGGTTCATAGGATCCCCAACACGAAGTGCTTTTACAGCTGGTATAAATTTAGCCATAAACGCATCGTACACAGACTCTTGAACATATAAACGCTCAACACAGGTGCATACTTGCCCGCAGTTAGCAAAGCGACCCCAAAGCGCACCTTCAACAGCCTCATCAAGGTCGGCATCGGCCATAACAACCATCGGGGCTTTACCGCCAAGTTCAAGCATTACAGGCGTCATATATTCTGCGCTAGTTTTATAAATTTGCTTACCTGCAGCAGTAGAGCCTGTCATGGTGATCATTTTAGTAATTGGGCTTTCACACAATGCTTGGCCAACAACAGAACCTGATCCATTAATAACGTTTAGCACGCCAGCAGGAATCCCCGCTTCGTTTGCTAAACGACCCAGCTCGGTGGTTGCTAAAGGTGTTTCTTGAGTAGGTTTTAATACAATAGAGTTACCTGTAATCAACGCAGGTCCAATTTTACGACCAGCCAATGCCAGCGGAAAATTCCACGCAGTAATACCAACAACTACGCCACGTGGCACTTTATGAATGTATATTTTTTCATCTTCGTTATCTGAAGGTAAAATATCGCCTTCAATAGTAAGTGCATGGTCGCATGCATAGTCAATAAAAGTCGCTGTTACGTCGACTTCCATTTGTGCAACTGATAGCAATTTACCTTGCTCTGCAACAAGCATTGGTGCAAGAATATCTTTATTTTCACGAATTTTATTAGCAAACACGCGCAATATATTTTGACGTGTGCGAGCTGTCAATTTAGCCCACCTTTTCTGGCCTACATTCGCTGACTCAAGTGCATACTGCGCATCTTCTATACAGCCTTTTGGTATTTCACCAATTTTTTTACCCGTAGATGGGCTTAATATTTCAATGGTGCCACTTACTTTAGAAGCGACATATTCACCATTTATAAAATTCACATTATTATGAAAGTTCATTGTGCTATCTCCCCATCCATCCGCCATCAACCAATAAAATAGCGCCGTTTACATAACTAGCAGCCTCAGAAGCCAAGAACACTGCGGGCCCTTTAAAGTCTTCAGGATTTCCCCATCGACCTTGTGGAATGCGCGCTAAGATGGCTGCATTACGCTCTTTGTCATTGCGTAATGCTTCAGTGTTATCGGTATCAATGTAACCTGGCGCAATGGCATTTACATTAATGCCTTTGCTAGCCCATTCATTTGAAAGCGCCATAACCAATTGCCCAATAGCACCTTTACTAGCTGCGTAACCCGGTACTGTAATACCACCTTGAAAGGTAAGCAAAGAAGCTGTAAAAATAACTTTACCCTCGCCATGTTCTATCATTTGTTTGCCTATTTCGCGGCTTAAAATAAATTGAGCATTTAAGTTAACTTCAATCACTTTATCCCATAAATCATCACCATGCTCAGCCGCAGGAGCACGTAGGATTGTACCTGCATTATTAACTAAAATATCAATTTTTGAAAAATCACTTTTTACATCATTAATAAAAGAATAAAGCGCATCACGATCACCAAAATCACATTGGTAGGCTTTAAAGTTTCGGCCAAGGGCTTTAACTTCTTTTTCTACTTCTGAGCCTTCAAGCTCTAAGCTTGCAGATACACCAATAATATCAGCGCCAGCCTGCGCTAAACCTAGTGCAATACCTTTACCAATACCGCGCTTACAACCTGTAACTAAGGCTACTTTGCCTTCTAAGCTAAATTTTTCTAGCATCTGATTCATTTTCATACCTTTATAATTTTTATTATTGTGGATTACATTCAACAAGCGCTTTCATGCCTTCTGGATTTCCATCCATACTCGCAAATGCACTACCAATATCAGTTAACGAACTAACCGAACTAATGAAAGGTTTAAGATCTATTTGGCCCGATGAAATTAATTCGATAGCCCAATCAAAATCGGCCGCTTCGTATACACGTGCACCTAATAACTCCAACTCTTTCCAAAAGAATTGAAATAAATCGATTTCAGGTTTAACACTGTGAATGGCCACCATTACTATACGACCCCGACGCCCTGCTATTTCGGTCATAGCCTCTATTGCGGGTTTTACGCCTGATACTTCAAATACAACATCTGCACCTTTTGTTTGTGTCCAACTGTCTACATAGGCAGCTAAATCTTCTTCAATGGGATTAACCGATTTAACACCTAGCTCATCGGCAAAAGCACGGCGGCTTTTGTTAGGCTCAGACACGAGTACTTCTGCACCAACACTTTTAGCAACCGCAGCAACTAATTGCCCAATTGGCCCGCCACCAAGTACAACCACTTTCTCACCCGCTTGTAAGCGCGAGCGTCGTACATCATGGCACGCAACCGATAAAGGCTCTATTAATGCACCTTGCTTTAAATCAACGCCTGCTGGTAATTTATGCAAAGTACGCGCTTTAACTGTCCAGCTTGACTGAAAAGCACCTGGTGTATCTATTCCCATAAACTTTAAATTTTGACAAATATGCGTATGCCCCGCATTACACGTAGGGCAATCGCCACACCAATCTAATGGGCGTACTACCACGTTTTCCCCTACAGCAAAGCCTTCAACGCCTTCACCTATTTCTGCAACAACACCTGATATTTCATGGCCAATTGTTTGCGGAATAGACACTCGTTGATCCATCACACCATGGTATATGTGCATATCAGTACCGCAAATCCCAACGTATCCAACACTCAATCTAATCTCACCCGCTTTAGGTTTAATAGATGTGCCTTCAACAATGTTAAATGACTTGTTACCTATATATTGTGCAGCTTGCATATTTTTATACCTTCAAGAATGTTTAATTAAATAGTAACCAAGTAATGCATCATTAAAACAATGCCGATACGAGGAATATCAAAGTGAACTATCACACCTTAATATGGTTTATTGTTAACAATTTACACCTAGGTATGTTGTTTGTAAAGCCACTCTTAATATTTAATATAACTTCAGAGCAGTAAAGCGGGCCTGTTAAAAACATTAAGGCTTGAGTAATAAAATTTACTTGTATGTTTTACTTCCAACCTATATTGTCAACAATTAACACAATGTAAAGAGGGACTATAGTGATTAAAAACAAAAAATCAATTCTTAGCTTACTGATAATTAGCGCTATAAGCTTAGCGGGATGCAGCCAAACCACACAAACGCCCAGTAGCCAAACAAGTAATAACGTTGTATTTTCTGATGTGTCTGAACAAGCAGGCTTAATAACACAAAAAAACTGGAAGTATGGCGGCCCTACCATTGCCGATATAAACAGTGATGGTCATTATGATCTGCTGCTAACAAATCACGACACCACCCCTATTCGTTTATTTATGGCAAATGGAGATGGCACATACACACTACAAAACGATATTTTTCCACGAGCAGATCTACACGGTATGTCGGCCGGTGATTACGACAACGATGGCGATCTCGATGTACTTATTGCACTAGGCGGTGGAAATGGCACCACACCTCAACCCCAGCGACTACTTAAGAATAATAATGGTAAATTTGAAGATAAAACTGTTGAAGCTGGCTTATCTAAAATGGGGGCTCGCGGGCGCTCTGTGCGCTGGGTTGATGTAGATGCCGATGGTGATCTTGATTTTATACAAGTAAACGCCGAAAAATTAATTCACGAAAACTCACCACGAAATATCATTTTTGAAAATCTCGGTAATGGAAAGTTTACTTATCACCCATCAGCTACTTTTGAAAATATAAAAGCCGAGCGTGTATTATTAACCGATTACAATAACGATGACATACTCGATATTTTTGCTTTTGATGGATACAACGATTTAACTATTTATCAAGGTAATAACGACTTTACCTTTGCCAATGTTACTAAAGATCTATTAGGTACAAATAGTGAAGCCTACAAAGGCACGCTCGCAGTTGCACAAGCTGATATAGATAACGACGGCGATATGGACTACTACCTTGCTCGCGGAAAGCTAAGCTACGCTATCGCTAATAACAGTCTATCGTTTAATAAAGGCAGCAAACGGCTAGACCTGCGTGATGAAGGTAATAAAAGCCACGATGGCATAACACTCATTACCGACAACACAAACTCAGGAAGTCTTATACTAAGTGACTTTTATCACTTCCCGCGTGCCAAGCTATTAAGCCAAATGGATGTATACATAGGTGAGAAAAAAGAACTAATAAATACACCTAGTAAAAACACCACCATTAGCCAGAAAAAAGCGCAAGGGTTTCCAACTAAGCTTGATAAAACCGGCTGGTACATTGGGTATTTAGGGAATAATAAATGGCGAGTGGAATGGGTACTTACCGACAACCTTGCATGGGATGTACGCGCATCATTCAAAAATGTAAAAAACTATCAAAGCGATTGGCAACCACAAAACCTCGCCCTTCCTGATGTATTACTACGTAACGATAATGGTAAGCTGGTTGATATTTCATCTAAATTAGATGCATTAACAAACAGTAATAACTGGGGAGTTGTACCCGGCGATTTTAATAACGACACAAAAATAGACTTTATGGTCTATCGCTTTGGCGAACTAAAAGAGCGAGTTGCTGATGTTTTACTCATTAACCAAGGTGATTACAACTTTAAAGCAACAATCACTCATAACGCCGATACCGAACGTGGCTTAGACTCACACGGCGATATGGGAGCCGCATTTGACTTTAACCTAGACGGAAAACTCGACCTACTAAGCGGAGATGAAGATAACGGCCAATGGCATTTATATAAAAATACCACTGAGTTAAGTCACGCCCACTTCACCCTTATTAGAGTTGGATACTCAAAAAGTGGGGTTGATCCGTATGGTGCAAAAGTACAAATTAAAACAGCAACTGCGAACCAATATCAAGTTATTGGCTCACAAAGTGCTACTCACTCGCAAAGCTTACTTAATATTGTACATTTTGGATTAGCACAAGCAGATTCAATTTCATCAGTTATCGTTACATGGCGAGATGGCAGCTCTGAGCTTTTAAATAAACAACCTGCAGATCAATTAATAAGTATTGGTAACTTAAATAACTGATCTATAGACGCGACTTTCATGGCCCCCTTAATTAAGCGAATAACGACAGGGGGCTTGTTTTACCAATTCAATATTCTGCTTATTTAACTGCTCAAAAAAACTTATCTATCTGTACTTTGTATTCCCATGGTTGCTGCAATACATTATTCGTATTGTGTTTATTCCACTCATTCCAAAGCTTTGCTAATTTCGCTTGTTCAGCAGGTAATGTATCAACCAAGAT
Source organism: Pseudoalteromonas sp. SA25 (assembly GCF_011378705.1). Lineage (NCBI taxonomy): Bacteria > Pseudomonadati > Pseudomonadota > Gammaproteobacteria > Alteromonadales > Pseudoalteromonadaceae > Pseudoalteromonas > Pseudoalteromonas sp. SA25. The sequence continues at coordinate 62,037 of NZ_WTKV01000010.1, forward strand.
ATGTCCTAGAGTTTTATCACTAACTTTAAGTGCGTTAAGCTTATCTAATACGACAACAATCGGGCGATCCATAGCAAAATTCGTCGCAGCTAATACTCCCCCTCGCCTATAAAATGTGCAAACTGAGCTTAAGCAGCATCCGTTGCTTACTCGGCCTATAAACCGCTGAAAGCGATAATACAGCAAAGAAAGGTTGTTTATTTGGCGACTGATTAATCAGTAAAATGACTGGCTTGAGTCGCAAGTGTATCCACTAAGTACCCTTCGTGTTCAGCATAGTGTTTAAAGTCTCGCTCCATCTTTTGAGAAGGGTAAGCCTGTTGTTCTGCTTTACCATATGAAAAATAACCACGCGCGCCATCACGAAAACAAAAGTTATCAAACTCTCGCTGAGTAGCGATGATATTCATCGTGATTACCTTGAAGCCTATGCGGTAGGATTTAATAACTCAGCGTACTTTTCAACGGTATTTAAAAAACACACCGAGTTATCATCAAAAGAATACCAACAACAATGCCAATTAAAGTCATCGATGAGGGCAGTTAAATGAGTTTATTTAATTTCCACATCACCATAACGCTGCTGATACAAAGATTTATGAACTTGTTTAGCCGCTTCAACTAATTCTGGGTATGGAATGTCTGTTGTTGTTACAAATCCAACATTATAATTTTCGCCATCATACGCCCGACCGGTAATTGGCGAATCAATATATTGGAACCAGTGAGCACCAATTAAATACGGATTATCAATAACCGTTTTCATATAGGTTTTGTACATATCAGCACGATCGCGTTGATTAGCAGCATGGATAATGCCTGGATTCGGTTGACCAGTATCACCTGAACCAATGTGAAATTCCCCAATAATCGTAGGCATATCTAGTTCTTTCAACATATCCCATGTCATCGGGTCTAGTCCTTCACGATAATAATTATAACTGATCACATCGGCATACTTCTTAGCAGACCAGCGAGCTTCTGGCGATGTCCCCCAAGAAGTAAACCTCGCGCCCATATATAAATGGTCAGGCAATACTGATTTTAAAGAATGATTTACAACCTTAAAATATTCATCGGAGAAACGAGTTAACAACCACGACAAATCGGCAATCATAGCGTTATTAAAATTACTGTCTTTTTTATAGTTAACGCCAGTATTATTAAATACTTCCCATGACTTAATATTTCTATTCCATGCCTTATTTAGCTGGCTAATGGTTTTATACTTTTGTTTTAACATATCACTGAACACTGATTTGGTCGGGCTATTCGCAGTCGTTTTAGATAGTGCATCAAGTACAATGCCATAACGTAAGGTTGTTGAGCCCTCTCCTCCCCAGCTCATTTCGTTATCAATAAACACCCCTATACACCAAGGGTTATTTTGTACTTCTTGGGCAATAACTTGAGTGGTTATGTTCGCTCTTTTAACAAATTCAGGATCGAAAGCGTCAGGCATGGCTCCCCAATAATCAAAACCAGAACTCAACCTTTTAAAGTCGCCGATGATCCACCCATTCGCAAAATAGGGAACTTGTTGATTATTATAAAAACTAGCATCGGTCCAATTCCCAAATGAAGTAAAGCCCCAATCTTGCATTCTTTTTAAGGTTACTTCGCGCCATTTATCGATATAAGAATCTGGGTATTGCTGAGCATAACGACGTTCTAAATTTGCTTGGTAAAAGCTAAAAACTTCCCCATGTTGGATTGGTCCAAGATGAGATGAGCGCTTGTAACTATAGTGATTTGCCAACTTATCATTATACTGTGGTAGCCAATTAAACATGGCTCTTCGGTCTGGATAAGCGATGTAGGCTGATTTTTGATATTTAGCTAAATTACTATTTAAGCCCTTTGAATCTTCTGGCGTTACATCATCAGGGTCACGCGCTCTGACCGCATCATCGCGATAATCTACACCTGTAAATGTTGTTGTGTTAGCCATTCGCGCGTTGGCAATACCTGAGGAAAAAAACAAATAACCTTCGGGGTCAACTAACGCCCATTTGCCATTTACTTTTTCCGTACGAAAAAAACCTGTTGCCTTTAACTTAGGCCCTTGCTTCCAACCGCCAAACTTACTTCTATCAGCCCGCGGGGTTACTTTCGACAAATCATTTAACTCTTTATTTGCGATTGCTCTTAATTGTTGTTCAGAGCTGACCTTTAACGGGTAGTTGACCTGTGTAGATTGACCAAATTTATCGACGATGTTTGTTAAAAAATCTGGTTTTGCATCGGGTATCGTTTCGAATCGTAAATTATCAACGGTTACAGCCGTTGGATTTATTTGAGTTTCTGTATAGATAGCGATACTTTCAACTTGGCTAAAATCTACATTGAGTTTAGCGCCTCTCAAGATCATTTTTCGTGCGGTTGTTTTAAAGCTAGCAGGAGTGTCTCTGAGTCCTGTATCAACATTTAAAGTCTGGGAGTTGAGCTCAAAATATAATGTAGCGTGCTCGTTAGTTGTTAGCCCAATTGTACGTCTTTGGACTTGTTTATCTTTACCTGTGATATTCACACTGAGCATCACTGGAAAGTCGCTTACGTTTGAAACATCGAAAAATAAAGCGCTATTGCCCAAAACACTCAGATCCCATAACTTATTCGGTTTGAGTGTGATCCCAGAGAATTTATGCTTAGTGGAAAACGAAAGCTCTAATGCTTTATTTTTATTTTTAATTACTTGTGTCGTTTTTATATTTTTATTTGTTAGTTTATAACTGTTACTAGCGTGCTCAAAATCGTCAATTAAAATAGTCTTGTTATCGTGTTGCAAGTCAAATTCCCTTGCAACACCTTCACCGCTTAAAACTAACGTTGAGTATACAAAGATAGATAAGCATCTAATTATTTTATTCATTTTATTACCTTATACTTTAACGAGTAATAGGTAATGTTATGAAAACGCACTCTGACACATATTTTTATTCATTTAATTGGTTATGAGTCATTAGTTGAATTATTTGCTGTTGATTCAACGCCGCTTCTACTACATAAAGCTCATCGAGTCCGCCTTTAAAGAACATTTGCTTCTCATGTATTGCGCCTTCTATGTAACCAATATTTTTTCCTATCGTCAGTGGCCGAGAGGATGGGTGCTGTAAATTTGTTGCGACTTTAGCGATTGACTTTTTCTGCGTTTTTTCAAGCTTACCATCAACATATAGCAAAACATGTGTCGCTAAGTTACTCTTTAGTCCACCGTATAAAACCACTGCAATATGGTGCCACTCATCATCTCGCAGATCGGTATTACCCACAATTTGAGCATTATAGGTCCCTATTCTGATCCTACCTAAAGGCCCGTCAATTAACTCTGGATTAGGGGAAATTTGCCACGCTGAATAATCTTGCTGTAATCCCCAGCTCACAATGCCGTATGCATTTTCAGGTAAAAAATCACTAGGTACTTTGAGCCAAAAGGCGACCGTTCTGGGGTTATCACTGCCAACACCAGGGTACTGTGTTTCTAACCAATTATTTTCACCATTAAAGCTGATTGCCTTATCATACACCCCAGCTACTTCTGTTAACGGTTCATCAATGGGTGATTTATCTTTGGCTACATACTGCTGCCCATCAATACCACGGCCGCTGGAGAGATAATTATGTTGCTGCTTATCATCAAATGACCAATGTAATAAGTGAGGCTCTTCTATTGAGTCTCCAGGTAATACACGCATAAAATCAGAAGGTACGCTAACAAAGCTGGTAATTTGATGATTTAAATCAAACGCTAATGCCTGATCTTTTTTCACATGTTGATAAGACTGCGTTTTATTGCCACGCGCTTTTATTTCACCATCGAGCACATGTACTTGAGATTCACCGCTATTAGACACTTCGACGCCAAATTCTGTGCCTAAATCTATTATCTCTGAACTTGGGGTATCAACTCTAAAGCCAATTGCATTTTGTGGTACTCGGGCCACTAACTTACCATGATGAAGCGTTACTTTATCTCTGGATTGCAAATTCACTTTAACCGGCGCTTCTAAAACGAGTACCACGCCATTTTCGAGTAAAATTTCACTGTAACCATGCTCAAGAATAATATCTCCTTGACCTAATTGACTGCCAACAGAAAAATTAGCGTTATGCGAAGCAGTCATTTTTGTGACTTCAGCAAACTTATTTGTGTAGTCCAAGTGCTCTGCCAAAAATATAACGCTGACAAAAAGCATAATACTTGCAGCAAGCGCATACGGGCTTGAAAACCAGCTCATTGTACTTTTCGGCCGAATCGTTTTTTGTTGCTCGCTTAGTTTTGCCATTACACTACGGGTAAAATTGTCTGGTCGCGTATCCGATTGATGATGTGCTTTTAATAAACGTTCACTCGTCACATATTTACTCACTTGTGCAAGTAAATTAACATCATGCTGACAGGCTTCAAGCAATTCGTCGGCAACATCTTCGCCAGCCAAATACGCGGCTAATAGCTGTTGTTGGTGCTTCGTCATTTGTTCAGTCATGCTCATCGTTGCTGCTGCTGTATTCTTTTATCAATACATGTTTTCAATGATTGACGAATTCTAAATAAGCGCATAGTCATAGTAGAATGTTTATCTTCATATTTTCGACATAGCTCAGCCAATGAAACGCCTAATGTGTAATGTTCAGTTAATAAATTGCGCATTTTCTCGCTTAATTTTTCAAGGCAAATAGTTAAATTATCAAACATATCAAGCTCGACCCCTTCATGGATATTTTCATCAATGTGTTGATTTATTAAGTGCTCTAACTCATCAGCGCTGCCTAATGCCACAGCTCGGTGTTTACGTTGATGGTTTTTTAATAAATAAGCAGCAATCCCCCTCAACCAAGCTAAAAAGGAACTTTCACTGTTAAACTCAGCGATTTTTTTAAAAGCAATAATAAAGGTCTCTTGTGCTAAATCTTCTGCTTCGTGAGGGGTATTTAGTCGAATAACTAAAAAGGCCCTCACAGCAGACTGATAACGCTCAACTAACAGAGAATATGCAGCAACATTGCCTTGTAATATATCGTCAATTATAGAACCATCACTTTTACCATCTAACGATATTATATTTTCTTTCAAATCAGAGTCCTAATTGAAATAACTGACGTAAGATGGTGCGTCAATTTGCAATTGACTTTGAGTCGTAAATAACTTCCCAGATGCTAAATCACGCTTAATAATCACAACATTATTACTATATTGATTAGCCACTAATAACTGTTTTTGTGATTTTGAAAAATTAAAATCACGAGGATGTAAACCGCCACTTGAGACTTTATTAATTAATTGTAGTCGGGTTTCTGCCATTAATTGATAACCATAAATTGCATTCTCACCGCGCACAGCCACATAAACATGGCGACCATCCTCAGAAATACGAATTGCCGATGCAAGGTTTTGTTGCTCGTCAACTTTTGCGGGCATTATATTTGTTTTTGAAACGTGTAATAACGCACCATTTTGTAATATTTTGAAGATACTAATACTGTTACTCAATTCATTTAAGCTAAACACTAATTTTTTAGCCGGATGAAAAGCAAGATGGCGAGGCCCATCCCCCGGCGTTAATTCAATGCGGTGTACTGGCGTAAAATCACTTTTTAAGCTATCAAAAACAATAATCTCGTCTGTACCTAAATCCGTCAAATACAGATAGCCACTTTGCTTATCCCACCCCGAAAAATGTAAATGAGCACTTCGTTGTCTGGGCGTAATACTACTTCCTGTATTAGTAAATTGACCCCGTGATACTAATAATCCTGCCTTATTAATATTAAACAGTTCACTATTACCTGTCGTGTAATTTACAACAGCTAACTGCTGGCGATCATCCGAAATATTAATATGACATAGCCCTTTTCCTTCAATCGGGTACGTTTTAAGCTTTGTAAACGCGTTACTTTTCCAGTCATACACGTTAATAACAGATTTTTTATCAAGCCCTCTGCCAATGCTATACAATTTATTTATTGTCGGTTGCCAATTTAGATAGCTTGGATCGGTTGCCGATACAACGACGCGTTCGTTAATTAATAGATCATCACTTTCGTTATAAGAAACTAAATAAACGCCCTGATCAGGCTCATTTGTGTAGCTGCCGACTAAAAAATAATTAAGTCGAGATTGTTCATCGCTGATACTTTGACAACCACCAAGGCAAAAAATAAAGGATATAAGAACAAACAGCTGAGCGCACTTTTCAAGTCGTATATGTAATCCTGTTAGCCATAAACTCATTTATTCAATTCCCTTTACTTAATTTGAATTTCAAACAGTGCTGCAGGCACATTTTTAGATGGATGAGCGAATTCTAGAATCAAGTGTTGCGTTGTTATAGGCTCTACTAAATCGATTTTATTAATACTTTGATAATTACCCGTAACGTGTGCAATTACCTCACCAGAATCTGTTTTAATTGTATAGGTTTGCACACAATAAGGTACCTGGTCTTCGTTATGCTCCATTAATACGGTTTCTAACGCATGGTCAAAGTCACTATCAAAATAAAGAACTATTTGCCTCATCGTTACTTTTTCTGGCCATACTAACCTTAGGGTTGGCGATGGATCTGCTAAGTCAGCAACCCATGCATTCGTTTGTAGCCAAGGCCTCACAAAGCCGTTAATTACCTGCGTCGCTTGGTGATTATGAATGGCGGGAGATATACCGATTGCCAAATTTTGACCGTTTGGCCGCCGCGCTGGTGTCCAAAATTCAAACTCTTCAAGACCACTATTTTCAGGTACTGTTTGTTTGCCTTTATTTGATACCGCTTTGTGAACTTTATTGAACACAACCATAGTGCCCGTAATAAGCTGCTCTGTGGTAGCAAGCTCTATATCACTGTTTTGTAAAAAACAAATGAACCCGTACTGCATCTCTAAGCTGCAATCACTAAAATCAAACTCGAGCGTACTTTCGCCCGCCGTGACAGACAAACTGATAGTTTTACTTATAACATCTGGCGTATAGTTTTCATGCTTGATACTAGTGCGCAATTGACACGTTAACTCTGTCTCTTTATGAGCAAAAACCGTTATGCTAATTGTTGGTCCTTGGCCTTTTGCAAAAGCAACCAACTGTGCACACGATGAATCTAATTGCATTCTACTGCCGCTAGGTTGAAAACCATTGAACACTAATTCACTCGATGCAGTAATAGAGGCTTGGGCTGCTAAATTATTGTGCTTATATAAACGGATCCCAGGGATACTTTGGCCATTTAGATTCAGGTTTTGCTGTAACTGTGCTATGTGTTCTGGCTGTAATAGCTCTTTGGGTGTGATATTGAGTTTATTACACATAGCAGCAGCTGCCCCCACCGCTTGTCCGCCGTGTGCGCAGGTGATCATAACTCGTGTTGAACCAAACGCCATATGTGTTGCGCTGATTATTCGTCCTGCATAATATAAATTTTCTATATCACGGCTAACAAAGCAGCGGTACGGTATTTGGTAAACCCCTTTTGAATGATATTGAGAGCAAGGAGGTCGTTCGCTGTATATGCCTTCAGCGGGGTGAATATCAATCGCCCATCCACCAAAAGATACAGCATCATTGAACTGGGTTTGCTCAATAATATCTTGCTGTTTTATCATATATTCCCCTTCAAAGCGCCTGCTTTCGCGTTTGCCAGGAATTGTGCCTACCCATTCTAAAGTTAGATTTTCGACATCATCAAACCTGCTGCTATTTTTTATATAGTCCCAAATTCCGTAAACGAGTTTCCAAAGCTCCCATTTAATATCCTCAGTTTCATAAATAGTATCGCGTATTCCGCCAAATTCTATCCACCAAAACTTACAACCAGAGTCACTTCCGGCAATATCTTTACAGCGAGGTATCGCCTCTATTTGTTCATACGAGTAAGCAAAATCAGGAGCTTTGTAACTAATAGGCTGATCCATTTTTTTACTGTAGAAAAATAATGTATGGCCAAGTAACTCCATGTTCTCTTCATCAGATGCTAACAGCTCACCAAACTCTGCTTTTGATTCAGCACCAATTCTGAACCCCGCTCCAGCATTAAACGCAACAAGGCCATCGCCGGTCGCATCACAAAATATCGGCGCACTAATAATGTAATGAGTAGAATTTTGACTGCAAAATGCCTCTACACTGGCAATCTTAGTGCTGTGTTGTTTATTTACATCAACCACAGAGGTATTTAACAACAAGGTAATATTTTTTTCGGCAATCACTTTGTCGAGCAAAATGGTATCGAAAATTAATGGGTTACCGTGTCTGTTTAACTTAAGATTGTCCAGCATGATCTCATCAATAACCCCACCCTCGCGTGACCAGCGATTATTGTTGCCCATATGCGATGTTGCCCCCAACGCCCATAATCTTACTTCGCTTGACGCATTACCACCGAGTACGGGACGATCTTGAATTAACACAACCTTGCTACCCGCTCGCGCCGCACTGATTGCTGCACATGTACCTGCTAAACCACCACCGGCAACAACAAACTGAGTATTTAATTGTTGTTTCTTGTTTTCGCGTGCAGCTTCATTAAAGTTTTGCTTAATCATAACTCTTGATCTCTTTTTCTTGTTTTTGATATGAGCGTTTATTTTTTAATTCTGGGCTTAATGACTGCGCAAAATAAACACTAGGCTGGTGAGGTACATCCGTAACTTTTAATTCTTTTTCAAGCTCATTTACCATTAAACTACAATCAAATCTGGCTAAAAAACTGTGTTTATTGCGCGCTTGTTTGTCTGAAAAGTGGCACAAGCCCCACTCAATCCCGTTTGATTTGCTTTCACAGTCAAATGCATTGGCAACATAAGGACCTGCTGCAATTGGCATGAGGGATGTCACCGCGGCAATCGAAAAGTTCACCCCATCAGGTGAATATTGAATGGTGTTACTTTCATTGCCATTTCTGATAGTAAAAGCAGCTATTCCTGATTTAAACGGAAAATAAGTAGTTTCGTGGCCTGAGTTTAAAATAGGGTTCAGAGGGTGTTTATCAAAAGGCCCAAAAGGATTATTCGCGGTTGCCAAGCCATTACCCACTAAGTAATCGGGTCTATCTCCGTAGGCGGCTTTATAGTATAAATGTATTTTTCCGTTATAAATTAATAAATAAGGGTCATGAATCGAGAATTGATCCCAACTTCCCGGCTCACCATTTTCAATAATAACCTCGCCATGTGGCAACCACGGTCCATCTGGCGTATCGGCAACTGATAGTGTTACCGGACAATGATCACCTTTCTTACCGCTAGCTTCATTAAAGGCTTGATAATAAAGATAATATTTATTTTCATAAATCAAGATATCTGGTGTACTAACCGAGCGCCAACCTAACTGCGGGTGCTTGGGCCTAGTGACGGCGATACCTTGTTCAACCCAGTCAAATCCATTAATACTGATGGCATAGCCAATTTCGGATAAATCCCAATCAGTGGAGGGAGTCAACTCATTACAGCGCTGCGCCCCTTTTGGTGGGAATTGAGTGCACCGTTTTGTGTACCAAACATAATAAAGACCATCAACTTTGATAATTTTAGATGGGTCGCGTCTTGAAATAGTCCCATCATTATTATGATAGCTAAACCCAGTGAGCTCAGTGTACTTAAAGCTAGTAAATAAAGGGTTGTCTTCCGGACGAGGGGTTAAATAATTGTCATACAACCTCGACATTGCTGCACTCAATTCTCGTGCTGGTTTTTTAGCTGGAATAACCCATGGGTAACTTTGCTGCTTTAATTTGTTATTGCTATTGCTCATTGATACGTACCTTTACTGCCTTACTTCTAAACTTAAAAACTAAAACACCCCCTAATATAAAAATGCCACTGCTTATTACTGTTATTTCGATTTTTCCAGTAGTTGCAATTGCGGCCAACGAAAGCATAATCGCGCCAGTAGAGAGAATACCAAACCCTAAAACTCGAATACCATGATTGTTATCCGCACTTTTTTCTGGAGTTATTAATTCGGCCGTCGGTTTAATTTGGCTTAATTCGACTAAGTAGTTTTCATAACACGCAGGTGTTTTTCTTTGTGCTCTTAAGTACAACTCAAATACCGTCAGCATCAATACAGGAAATAACACCCCCATCATCATCTCCTGCGCTCTATCTAAGCTAAAATCAAATAACCAAGGACTCACAAACTTAAAAAAAGCATTCACCAGTAAACTAAAAATAGTGGTTATTAAAATCGTTTTCCCAGTTTGATAACGAGAAAAAAGCAACCAAATGGGTGGCAAAAACAACGGTCCACCAGTGAGCGCAGCCATGGTCATTACCACTTCAACTACACCACCAAGTAAGGGAATTAGTAACGCAACAATAATCGTAATTAGACCGAGTACGCCAGTTGCAATTCGACCGACCTTGACTAGCGTAGCTTGGGAAGCATCTGGTTTTATATTTTTATATATGTCATTACTGATAACACCTGCGGCGATGTTTAAAGACGTGTTAATTGAGCTTGATGTCGCAAATACCATCCCTGCTAGCATTAATCCAAGCATCCCTACTGGCAATACTTCTTTGCACATTTGCAAATAAGCCCCTTCACTTTCAAACCCAACTAGATTGGGGTTCATCGTTCGGTAAATCATCGGGGCTAACATCCAAACTACTGGGCAAATAAGATAAAGAATCGCAAATAGTCCCCCAACCTTTTTTGCATCCTTTGGTGTTTTCACACTGGTGAAGCGTTGAATATAAGACCAGTTACCAGCAATAAAAAATAAGTTATAGAGCCCAAAGGCAAAGATAAACTCCCATGAATACTCATCATTTACTAAGCTAAAAAAATCATCAGGTGCTTTGTCGATAAAGTTCTCAATGCCGCCAATCGCCTCAAATGATAGCGGTACCACAATTAATACCGCTGCAGTGAGGACCACAAATTGCAAAATGTCGGTAATTATCACCGCCCATAAACCGCCAACAGCGGTATAGGCTAAGATCAATAGTCCTAAAATGATGACGGTATATTCAAGAGATAAACCCGTAGCGACTTCAACTATTTTTGCCACTGGATATAAAAAAGCACCAGTCGAAAAGCTCGCAATTAAGAGAAAAATATAGGTATAAGTTCTTTGTACATTTAAGCCAAGGCGCTGCTTAATAAATTCGGCTGCGGTTAATACACCGGTTTTCTGCCATTTAGGCGCAATAAATAAAGCAATCAACACCCCTGCTAAACACATAGTCCATTGAATAGTAATCGCCACCCAGCCATGCTTATATGCAATAGCTCCCCATACAACAAATGTACCTGCCGAGAAGAAACTCATAAACAGTGACAACCCACTCATCCACCAAGGTAGCGCACCTCCCGCAGAGAAAAAGCTTTTCATATTCTTTCCAGCAGCAGAAAAACTTAAGCCACACCCAATGATCAATAAAGAAAATATAACGACTACACTCATATCAATAATATGCATAGCCTTAGTCCTCGCTATTTTCTTTTCGGGTGTAGTACCTAACCCAATCTATCGCCATGCTGGTACCATCAATATCATCACTTACAGGACCTGCAATCGCCGCTTTTAAAATAGCTAAACTAAATAACATCGTTGTTTCACTAAAGCAGACATCATTTCTCATTGTGTAATAGAGTTCACCGTCAAAATAAAAATTAAAGTAATCTTTATCCCATTCAAGTCCATAGGTATGAAACTCTTTTGAAAAATCAGCAACGTCAGCGGCATTATATGAGGTGATTTTTTGCCAATTCTCTCCATCGTGATACTCGATGTTGTAATCGGAAATTAAATTGCGATAAGCACCTTTATCAACACCATGCTCTTGCAGCCAACCATTAATAAATTGAATAGCGCCAATTTCATGCGACTTATCCCAACTGAGTTCTAAAAACTTTTCACCATGTTTTTCTGACACCCAGCGTGTTTGCGGATTACCATCAATAGCAAAAGACTCTTCTGATATTAACTTATTAAATAACCCATTCGTCTTTATAGAAACATCGTCAGCTTGCGCTAAATTACTTATATTCTTTATTTTTTCTTCGTCAAATGCATCAGGGTATTGAGCGCTAGGCGCAAAGACTCTAAATTCAGAAATATGAAGAGACGTAGGATTAGTCGATGTTAATCGTATTTTTTTAGTTTTAACTGGCTTGTTAAACTCAACAGTGTGATCAGGCTTGCCGATTAAAGTGTGGTGTAACTGGTTATCACTGTGAGTAACACGGCCATTTGGTAGTGTATAAGTATCGGTCCAGTTATGTACGTTGGTATTAATTATATTAGGGAAATGGCCTTCATTAATATCAATCTCGCATGCCTTTAAGCCATCTTTAATCCCTTGTTTTGGCCAAAACCAAAATGAGTTATTCGTGCCATAGGCACCGGCATATTTAAAGCGAGCTTCAAAGTAGCCATAATGAAATGAGCGTTTTGACCAAATATTACCTGTCGTCCAGTCTTGGCCACCTCGAGGTTCTTTCTTCGCTAATAAGTGCAGTATTCCGTCTTTAACTTGTGCATTATCGCGCCAGCGACTACTTAATACCCATGGGTTTTCTGTCGGCCCATTTTGAGAGACCCAGTTTTTATCTAATTCAGCATTCGCATAATTAAACTCATCATTCCACTGTAATTGCCATGTTGAGGAGTCAAGTTCGCGTGGTTGATCAGCACCGGCAAAAAACGATGTGACAACTATTGTTGCCAGCGTACATTTAGAAAATACTTTAAACATGTTTTACCCTTTATTGTTGTTTTATCTAACGAGTTATAAGTTTTATTTCATGCTAGGTATTGTCTTGAGAAATCAAAATGACACAATTTTTATTAAAAAAATAAAAAAGCCCGCAGAAATGCTGCGGGCTTTTTATTAGATTAAAAATTTAGAAATTAATACGGGTATTAAGTCTCAATGTCCGGCCTGTTTTATATGCGTAAACAGTACGTGATTTAGTTGCATCGCCTTCAAGCGGGCTGCCTTCAGAAAACGTTTGGCCACCAGCATTTAAGAAACGACTGGTAAAGTATTGTCTTACGCCTTCATCAGTTACGTTAGCTACCTGTAACGATACAGTCATGTAGTTATTTACTTTATAACTTGCAGAAAAATCGAGTGTTTTACGTCCTTCTTCCCACAGCGATCCGTTTTCCCATGAGCGTTGTACAAGTTGATCTGTAGTGCCTTGATACGCTAAACGAATTTGGTGTCCGTCTTTTTCCCAAAAACCTGTTACGTTGTAGCTGTGCTCTGGTGTATACGCTACCGCTAATGAAGGTAGTTTTACGCTGTCATCAATAGATGATACTTCTTGATCGTACTTACTGTCTTGAAATGTATAGTTAGCCTGCAAGCCGAGGCCCGACCAAATACCAGGTAAGTTATCGTAGGTCTGCATATATTGAAGCTCTAACCCTTTAATACTTGCCCCTTTACCATTTTTAATTCGGGTGGTGTTAAATTTGGCACACATTTGCTCTAAGTCGCCCGAATACATCCACTCTTTTTGATAATCCTGGCCACCTTGAAAACGCTTAGGCATACATTTTTCTAAGCTATCTTGGCCTGCAATAAGTACTAAATCGTCTGGGTTATAAGATTCGCCCTCTTCGAGTCCCACTCCACGTAGGTCATCCATGTAGGTAACAATCGTTTCAGACTCTTCAAAGTTTGTCATGTCTTTATAAAATAATGATGCTGCTAATAATCCCGAATCGTTGAAATACCATTCATATGATAAATCAAGGTTTATTGATTCAAGTGGATCGAGTTTAGGATTGGTAAGCGTAATTGAGTTGTTACGGTTTTCACCGCCCCATTGTGTTTCTCTTACTTTAAAACCAGGACGTAGTGAATCTATTTGTGGACGAGCCATTGTTTTAGATGCTGCAAAACGAATAATGGTGTCTTCACTTTGCAAGTAGTTAATATTGATACTGGGTAAAAACAAATCGTAGTCGTGCTCACCAGTTACTGCAAACGAGCGTAAGCTTCTGTCTTCTGTTGGTAATAAGTTTCCATTTGCATCAAATTTACGCTCGCCATATATCCAGTTTTTTTCGGTTGATACATCAGAATGGCGCCATAACCACCACTCAGATTCATTTGGATTACCACGTACAGCGTTAGGATCATGACACGCGCCTTGAGCAGGAATAGCCACATCGTCTGATTTATCAATAGTGCCTTTTGTGTCGTAGCCTAGACCATCGGTTCTCGACCAGCGTATTTCTTCGTTGTAATCTGCACCATAAAATTGCGTTGCAGCACACAGTGGTAAGCTAGTATCACGCAACTCTGCTAATTTAAATGGGTCCATTAAACGAGCATTATTTGAAGGGTCAAATGCAAACTGTACACCCGATGCACCTTGCACTTCTACAGTCGTTTTTACATAACGCACACCCACATCACCTGTAACACGTCCATCTGCTAATTCGAAATTTAGCTTGGTGTAAAATGCTAAGTTATCTAGCTCTGTATTGCGTGTGTTTGAATCGTCTGTGGCAAAAGCAACTTCTGGACTCCCTAAAGCTACTTCAAATGCTTTAAAAGCCGAAAATCGATTCCACCCGTCGGTTACATTGTCGCGGCCATAACCTAAATCAGCCATAAAATCGTCAACAGGAAACCCTTCACCGTCGGTTATTAAATCACCAGAAATATCTCTTAAACCGCTACCAAGTACTGCAGGTTGGCCTGTTGCAGGGTTTATAACTACAACCCCCTCGCCTACACTATTAAAGGCTCCTTGCTGAGCATCTACATATTTTGTACGTTTTGACCATTTTGCACCAAATTCAATTGAGCGTACATAGCTTGTGTCAAGCACGTAATCAAAATCGACAAAGAGCGACTTTTGTTCATCTTCGACTTCGTTGAGGGTTCTGCCCATGTACGATAAATGCTGCGCTTTTAGCTCATCCGGATTAAATCCCGTGGTGCTGTAGTTATCCCATAGATTTGTTGGGTCACCAAAAGTGTCGTTTTCGCCGTAATCAATTAAGCCGGTGCCTGTAACTAATTTACACGGACCGCCTGCTGTACAGTCATAACCAACAGGCTCCATATCCTCTGGTGGCACATTTACTAAGCTCCATGCACTAATATTGGCAAAATTTTGCAGTGCAACGTACACTGAGTTTTCTGGTATTTGCTGCGTTTTAGAGTACCCAACGCCTGCTTCCATCGAAAATGAGTCACTAAAACCGTGATTCATATCAAGTGAGTAAACTTGGTTTTTATTTTCAAATTCACCTTCTGACTGCACTAAACCACCGTTACCAAAGCGGTTAATAAACTTAGTAAATGTATTCGTTTTTAAATCGATTGTACGCCAGCTAGCTTCAGGATCAGTAAATTTAGCTGTCACGCCGGAAAGGCCTGGGTCTTCACCTTCAACTAAGTTTTTAGTTTCCATTGAGCGCGTATTAATACCATGCATTGAGTTATTAACGTCTTGTTTTGCAAGGTTTGCGTTAAAGTTAAACTCTGTGTTTTCACTTGCTCGCCACTGCAAACCTAAGTTAATACTGGTGCGGTCATTTTGACTATCAAAAAGCTGATAATTAACTAAACGAGGTGTAATACCTACCGCATTTTCAACAACGTTGCCATTTGTATCTGTTGCTAAAGGCGACTGAACTGCTGTCCACTCTGTAGCAGAGTATTGGTCTTTTCGGTATTCGTTAGTCTCTTTAACTGCAGTAAAAACCACGCCAAAGGTATCGTCAAAAAGCTTTTTCGACATCGTACCCGATATTTTATAATTTTCTTTATCAGATAAATCGTTGTACCTGCCTTCTAAAGTCATAGTGGAAATTTCATAATTTAAATCAAGCGGCTTTGTAGTCGAAAGATTGATATTTGCGCCTAGCGAACCCTCTTCATGATCTGCACTCGGTGTTTTTACCACTTCAATTTTAGATAAAATATCGGATGAATACTGCGATAAGTCTACGCCTTGGCTAAAACCTGTAGAACCTAATTGCACACCATTCATGCTAATATTGTTTTGTTGTGAGTTAGCACCACGCACAGATATTCGTGCACCTTCACCATCAACGGATTGTACTGATACACCAGTTACACGCGAAAGCGCATCAGCAATATTTTGATCGGTAGACTTACCTATATCTTCCGCGTTAATCGAATCAACAACGTTTTCAGCAAAACGCTTATCATTAATAGATTTTTTGAGACTGGCGGCTAACCCGCTGACTTCAATTATTTCAATATCGGCTTCTACTTTCGGTTTTTCTTGTGTGCTTTCGTCTTGCTTGGCATAAACCAATTGTGTTGCAAGTACTGCAGCTGTAATCGCGCTCAACTTGAACGCTTTGTTGATGATTGTCATGTGTGTTCCCTTTCTAAGGTATTATTATGTTGTCAGGTTAATCTTTTGTAAACAATAATATAATAACCAAACAATTGTCAACTGTATTTTGTTAACAATATTTATTTGATTATAAAAAAGCAACTTAATGCGTAAGCATTAAATTGCTCTTAAGTAACAGTGTTAAAGTAAATATTTACACAGAGTTTATCGTCAATAGTTCTAGCCTAATCAAAATTCTTTTATATACGGCCAACCAGTAAACTGCTTTTCTGTTGATGGATCTGTATTCCACTCCCAGCACTCTAATTGATAATATTTTTTTGCATGGTTTATTTTAATAATTCCATAACCTTCACTTTTTAAGTTTCTGTCAGCTAAAAACTTACCCCACGTTGTATTTTGTTTAGCAAAAAGTTTATGCGTAACTTTTGGGTTAGCTGCCGCTAGAACTCGCATTTTATTGCCAAACGTGTCGGTAAAATCACCGGTGTTTTTGTCGTTGTTTCGCTGATTTGGTAAAGGTGCGTAGGGTTCAAACCATCGCTGCCAAAATGCTGCGCTAGCTGGGCCTGCAAAAAACAAGCTGCCATCATCAAAAGTATTGATTCCTTGATAGGCAAGCAATCCGAGGTGTTGATCTCCCGCAATTACTAATGCGTTAGCGTCACTTACTAGTTTTACTGCGCGTGTACGCCCATCAGCCGGGTAGCCATTTGCATCGTAATCTATTAATGCTTTGCCATTTTCATCGGTTTGAGGCGACCCCCACATGGAAGCTGTAATACATATTTTAGGTTTACCCGGGTGCATAGTTTGCCAGTCTTTTAAAAAGGCTTCTTGGCGTTTACCTAATAACTCACCCGTTGTGGCAAGCTTATTCGCTTTGTAGTCAGGTGGCGTTTTAAATTTACGATCCTCAACCATCGCAAAACTAATACCGCCATATTCAAATGCAGCATAACTAACCGGAATATCGTATTTTATCGGTGTGGGATCGTAAGGGTCCGGATTATGCCCATTTTGCATACGGTAGATCATTCTAACAAGGTCTTTGTCCCACTTATAACCGCCGTCTTCCTCTTTTAGCATATCGGAGTGATCGCCACCATCGCCCCACAAGTTACCTTGCAGCACATCATGGTCATCAACTAAAACAAGTGTAGGCTTATCTTTTATACTATCGGCAAACGCCCAGTACCATAAGTACCATTTATATAAGGTATCTAGTTTGGCATCTTTGGTGTGGCGACCATAGCGAGTCGGGTATGTTTCGTAGTACTGATCGCCACAAAAGACATACATATCAGGGTTATGGTAATCAGCATTTTCTACAAGTTCAGTGTGAGGAAATAAAATATTGTCTTTGGTGTAACGTCCTAAATCGCGCTCGCTACTAATAAGGCGTGTGTAATGTGTGTTGTCTAAGCTTTTAGACGTAGGAATAATACAAGAGTACAATGCAATCGTAAATTCTTTACTATTTTGTGGGTCCTTAGCAATAGTTCCAGAATATAAAGTGTCATCAGGCTTTTGTGGGTTAACAATTCTGTATTGAGCTTGTTTTAAATAATCCCAATTACTTAATCTAAACCTTGCTACAAAACCATCTTCAATTTTTGCTGTACCTGCATATTGCCAATCCGATTGGTTTTCAAACTGATATTGCAGCTCCACGCGTGAGAACTTTTTAATATTAATAGGCATTAACTGACAAGATAGCTTGAGTACCTGCTGATTAACGCTATACATACACCCCATAACGGGGCCTAAGGTATTGGCATTATTTAGAGTTATTTTACCTCCACCGGTTTCAATATCACTAAACCCCCAACGAGCGCCTGCTACAAAAGGCTCTGAGGAGCTTAATAACGAAATACCTCCTTGCAGTTGATCTGCGGGGACTTTGTGAAGTACTGCAAATCCTAACTCCTGGGCAGTATTTGTGTTACTTGCCACAAGACGAATATCAAAATGGTTTGCATCTATTGGGTCTAAATGGCAATCGAGTGTTATTTTATCGCCGCTTTTATATTGTTGTATATTAAATGGAGTACGATTAATAATAGTAAAATCAAGGGCTTTGCTTTCATCATCAAACTGTCTAAATGATAATTTACCTAAACTGTCAAAGGCCGCAATTATTCCGCCATTTTCGCCACCAGCTCGCTGCGCTAAAGCAGCACCTTTAGCGGTTAGCTCACCTTTACCAATCCCTAATAAAAATCCACAAAAGCCTTTTTCGTTCGGCGTTAAATTACGTACGGTGGCTTTTATACGCCCACTTTGTAAAGAGCTATTAAGCTGCCTAGTGAGTAACGATACGGTACGCGCTTCAAAATCTTTTTCTTCTCGAGTACATAAAAGCTCATTACCTATGCGTTGCCAGTCTTGGAGTCTGTTCCCCCAAAAATGCTTACCGAGCCACACTTGCTTGCTTAAATTTGTATTATCTAATGGTGCAGTTGAGGTTAAGTCACCTCGGTATGAAGCAAATAAGCCGCTGCAACCACCTAACATACTTGAACTTAGTAGGCCGGCGCTGAGTTTTAAAAAACCTCTGCGTTTCATTTTAGTCACCTTTATTATTGTGTGTTAATAAGACGCCTTGTGTAGACAGTGTTTTTACGTAAGGGGGTTATACATTTGGGTAGCCATTAGGGTTATTACTTTGCCAGCGCCACGTGTCTTTCATCATGTCTGCAAGGGTATACTTACATTGCCAGCCTAGAACACCCTGAGCTTTAGATGAATCAGCCCAAAAAGCAGCTAAGTCGCCATCACGGCGCTTTACAATGTCAAAGTTAATATCAACTCCGGTATACTCAATAAATGCTTTTACTATGCCAAGCACAGAATAAGGAGTACCAGTGCCTAAGTTAAATGCTTCATATAAGCTGTGGTGTTGCTCGCCAAGCCATTTAAGGGCTTTAATATGACCATTGGCTAAATCACTAACGTGTATGTAGTCACGCTCACATGTACCGTCTTGAGTAGGGTAATCGCCTCCATAAATGGCTAATTTGTCACGTTTACCTACAGCAACTTGAGCAATAAAGGGCATTAAATTGTTAGGAATACCTAATGGATCTTCCCCTATTTGGCCGCTAACATCTGCGCCAATAGGATTAAAGTAGCGTAAGCTTGCTACTTGCAAACCAGTATTTGAGGCTACTATTTCTTGTAGTATTTGCTCAATCATTACCTTTGTTTGCCCATACGGGCTTGCTGCACGCCCTAGAGGTAAACTTTCGGTATAAGGCACCGATGCGCCTTGTCCATAAACTGTAGCTGATGAGCTAAACACGAGTTTATCAACATTATATTTAAGCATGCATTGGCATAAATTTAAGGTCGACACCAAGTTGGTATAATAATACTCAAGTGGTTTTTCTATGGATTCGCCTACCGCTTTTAAACCTGCAAAGTGAATAACCGAATCAAATTTATGCTCGCTAAACGTGGCAGACAACTTATCGTTATCAAGTAAACTGGCGTGAATAAATTCAACTTTTCGCTTTGATAACGCTTCTACGCGAGTTAGCGATTCACGACTCGAGTTACTTAAATCGTCTATTACTACTACGTCAAAACCATCTTTTAATAAGCTTAAAACAGTGTGGCTGCCAACATATCCCGCGCCTCCTGTTACCAGTACTTTTTTCATTAAATTGTCCTTATGCTCTTATAAGTGATACACCAGCTGAAGGTACGCTTGTGTAAATCGTTTCTTTTAATCCTGTTTGTTGCTCGTACTGCGTTTCAATAGCACTAATTACATTCTCTACCAAAAAATTAGGAACAAACGCCACTACACAACCACCAAAGCCACCGCCCGTCATTCTTACGCCGCCGTGTTCGTTAATTACTTTTGCGATAATATTAACAAGAGTGTCGATTTGGGAGGTGGTTATTTCGAACAAATCCCGCATAGAAGCATGGCTTTGTGCCATTAGTGTGCTTAGTTTGGCGATATCGTTATTAGTAAAAGCTTGCATAGCTTCTAATGTGCGCACATTTTCATACACTATATGCTCAACACGTTTAGCTACACTTGGGTCAAGGGTATGCTTTTTACTTTCGTACTCACTAATACTTACTTCCCGCAAGCTCGGTTTAGACAAGGCTTCTGCTCCTGCATAACATTGTTCTCGGCGTAAATTATATTCACTATCTAGCAAGCCACGTTTAACGTTTGAGTTAACCATTAAAATGGTCATCTTTGGGTCAATACTCACTTCAATTAAATCAAGTGAGCGGCAATCTATACCCAATGCTTGTCCTTGCTGACCACACGCCGATATAAGCTGATCCATAATGCCACAGTTGCAGCCCACAAAATTGTTTTCGGCTGCTTGTGCAATTTTGGCTATGTCTTTTCGCTCAATAAACAGTTCGCATAAGTGATTAAATGCATAAGCAATACCTACCTCAAGTGCAGCCGATGAGCTCAGACCAGCTCCTTGCGGGACATTACCTGTGATGCATATATCGCAGCCACTGAGTTTATGATTTCGTTTTTGCAGTTCATCAACTACGCCGCGAACATAATTACTCCACGTTTGCGTACTGTGGCTATTAAGCGGTTTATTTACTAAAAAGTTGTCGGTTTGGTTATCGCAATCAAGTGCAAGTACATTTACTACATCGTCAGTTCGAGGGGACACCGCAATGTAAGTAGCGTATTCAATGGCACAAGGCAGTACAAAACCGTCATTGTAATCGGTGTGCTCACCAATTAAATTAACACGCCCTGGGGCTTTGACAACAAAGTCGGCATCGCGTCCAAAGTGGTTTGAAAAAGCTAACCGTGCGCTTTGTTCAACATTCATTTAGTGCTCTCTTTATAATGCGTTAGTGATTGTTTCTTCAAAATAGTGGCAGCTTGCTCTGGCGTTATATCGCGCTGTACTTCGGCCATCATCTCGTAACCAACCATAAATTTTTTAACACTGGCTGATCGTAGTAATGGCGGTAAAAACTGCGCATGTAATTGCCAAAATAAGTGGCTTTGACCATCATAAGGCGCGCCATGCCAGCCCATAGAGTAAGGGAACGAGCACTGAAACAAGTTGTCGTAACGAGTTGTTATATTTTTAATAATTTCAGCTAGAGTACTTTGTTGAGCGTCTGTCAGCTCTATCATTTGAGTAACCGCAAACCGAGGTAATAGCAGTGTTTCAAATGGCCATGCAGCCCAATAAGGAACAACCACAAGCCAATCATCGTTTACACATACTACGCGTTCATTTAATTCCATCTCACGTTTTGCGTAATCGAGCAATAAACTACTGCCATACTGTTTATAATAGTTACTAAGGTTTGTATGTTTACGTGCAACCAAACTCGGTAATTTATTTTGTGCCCAAATTTGACCATGTGGATGCGGGTTAGAGCATCCCATTACAGCGCCTTTATTTTCAAATACCTGAACCCAGTTGTAAGTTTTTGATAACTCTTGGCATTGCTCTTGCCATGTGCTTACTACATTTGTAATTTGCGAAACACTGAGCTCTGGTAGTGTTTTTGCATGATTAGGCGAAAAACAAATAACACGCGCAGTGCCACGCTCTGTGTGCATACTAAATAGGGGATCGGTTTGCTCCACATCAGGCACACCTTCACGCAAGGCGGCAAAGTCATTAGTAAACACAAAGGTGTTTTTGTAATCTGGATTTACTTCGCCGTTAATACGCGTATTGCCTTTACATAAAAAGCAGCTTTCGTCGTATTCTGGTTTAACCTCAATATCTACACTTTCTTCTTGACCTTGCCATGGGCGTTTAGCCCTGTGTGGCGACACCAACACATATTCATTTAATAATGGGTTTAAACGCCGATGTGGATGCTCTGTCGGGTCAAATTGATTTTGTTGCTCACTCATTGTTTACTTTCCCTAGTTACTGTTTTGAAAGGTACCGGCGTCGAGCACTTGCTTACGAGGAGTAAAACGACAAATATAGTTCCAGTTCCAACTGGCATCGTATTTATGGCACAATCCCCAGCTAATTCCAGGTGCTGGATTTTGCTCAAACCCTTGCGCTGGTCGATATAAGCCTATCGCTTCTGGACCGCCTTTTATATGCGCCATAATCTCAAAATTAATACCGTCCTGAGCAAATTGAATGGTGTTTTTTTCAGGGCCATCGGTTGTTAGCAAACTAGCAATACCACCTTTGTAATTCCAAACGACGACCTCATGACCGCTATTAGAAATAGGATTGTAAGGCGATTTAACATAAGGCCCTAATACATCATCAGCAATAGCAACACCGTGTTTAATTTCACGACCACCAAAGTTCATTCCCTCACCTTGGGTCTCACCTTTGTAATACAAGTAAAATTTATTATTAAAAAATACTAAACATGGGTCGTGTACTTTATGGCTATCAAAACTACCTTTAACTGTTACTGCAAAACGACTGTCTTCATCACCAAGCCATTGACCATCTTTACTTGGGCTAACAATAGGTTCAGGTGATTTAATCCAAGGACCAAAAGGGGTATCGCAATGCGCTATAGCAATATGCTCATATTGGCGATTGGTATACGGTGTTTGTACCGTTTGATACACCAAGTAATACTTACCTTGATGCGCAAATACTTCAGGGGTAAAAATAGCGCGATCGTCATAGTTACCAGCGTCACCTCGACTCACAGCGACCCCTTGCTCTTGCCACGTTATGCTATCTTTTGACGTTGCATGCCAAACTTGCGTTAAATCCCAAGGAAACACTTTTGCACTTGAGTCTTGTGCATTAAAACCAACCGTTTCCCCCTCACCTTTGGTGTACCAACAATGGTAAACACCATCAATGTATAAAACAGATGAAGGATCGCGACGTATAACTCCTTCTTCATAGGCAAAATCGCCCAGCAACGGTTCTACATCAAATTCTGTAAGCCACTGCGGGCCATATTTGTCGTAGCCACGCTCTATTGCACGCTTACTTGCTAAACTTAATTTTTTATCAGACATGTTAATTCCTTACTTACCTAGGCTTATATTTAGCGACTGGTATACGTCAAGAGGTAAAATCGCGCCTTGATGTTGCACAACTTGTGAGGCAACACTGTCAGCCATTTCTAATGCATTTTGAGGGGTTTGTGCGCACATTCTGGCGGCTAAGTAGGTTCCGGCAAATGAGTCGCCAGCCGCTGTACTGTCAACTTGCTTTGCAGCGGGTGTAAACGGACATGACGCTTTAAGATCATCTTTGCAATAAACCTGCATCCCGGCACTACCAGCTTTAATAACAATTTCGTCGATATCAAATTGTGTACAGTACTTAACAATCTCTGCACTGCTTGAATGACCGAATAACACACGGTGATCATCAAGACCTGGTAAAACTACATTACTAAGCGCATAAGCACGCTCTAGCCATTCAATAGCGTGGCTTTTTGATTGCCACATACGCGCGCGATAATTAGGGTCGAACGCAATTGTGCAGCCTTGTTTTTTAAGATCAGCTAATAATGTGAGTAAACCTTGTTTAGATTCATCATCTAAAATACCTAAACTAATGCCACTGAAAAACACCCAGTCTGATTCTTTCAAACCTAAATTAAATGGCTTTTGAGTATATAAACTCATCATATGCTTCGCTGCTGATTGATTACGCCAATAATCAAAGCTTCGCTCACCATCAGCATCCGTTGAAATAGCGTAAATACCCACGTTATAGTCTGCTGTTGTAATCACGTTTTGCGTGTTAATACCTTCTTGTTGCCAACATTTGAGCATATTGGCACTCAGTACGTCGCTACCTACAGCTGTAAATAGCGCGCAATTTAGTGTGTTTGCAAAACGCTTTGCAT
Organism: Pseudoalteromonas sp. SA25; assembly: GCF_011378705.1. Lineage (NCBI taxonomy): Bacteria > Pseudomonadati > Pseudomonadota > Gammaproteobacteria > Alteromonadales > Pseudoalteromonadaceae > Pseudoalteromonas > Pseudoalteromonas sp. SA25. The sequence goes on from NZ_WTKV01000010.1 coordinate 86,149, forward strand.
ACACAAGAGCATTGTAAGTATCGCCCGCAAAAGACTGCTTGCATTCGCTAATACCTGTTGGTACTAGCTCGACCATACATTCACCAATAGCGAGTAAAGTACTCACACACCCTCCTGTACTTTTTTAGTGTGTAGGCCTTCTAAGTAGACTTCAATTTCTTCTATCGATTTATTTTTAGTCTCTGGCATAAACTTAAATAGCAATGCAAAGCCGGCAACACCCGATACGGTATAAAGTAAAAAGATGTTTGCAGCGCCTAAATTACTTAGCTGCCATGGGAAAAACTGCTGAACAAAATAGCTAATTACACTGGCAATAAATGCGAAGGTAGGAATGGCCACACCTCGAATACGAGTCGGGAATATTTCAGAAAATATCACCCACATAATTGGCCCAATCGAAAAGTGAAAGGCTGCAATAAAGCCCGCTATACCAAATGATATAAGTGGCGCGTTTATAGTTGCTGCGCGTGAAATTAAATCGCTTTCAAATAATTGCTGTTGCGAAGCAGTAAGTACGCTCGCTAGTGCTTGCTTAAATTCAATATCACTGTGATACACAGTACCAATTATGTGCTCCAGTCCTGTAATAGAGTTTAACGCTGAAAACGAGGCTATATCTTCAGCCGACAAACTATACTCTGCCTGGCTAAAACCTAAATAACACATAAACAAACTAATTGTTGCAGCTGCTAACCCCCAAATAACAAGGGGTCTGCGCCCTAACTTATCTATCAAAGCAATAGCTACCACAGTAAATACAATACTGACTAAACCAATTAAAACAGCGTTAAAAAAAGCAGCATCAGTGCCGACTCCCAGTTGTTCAAACACCGTCGGAGCATAAAACATTATGGCGTTAATCCCCGTCACTTGCTGCACAATAGCAATAGTAAAAGCAATAATGACAGCGGCGCGAACACGACTTTCGAGTAGTTGTTTAAATGAAGAAAAATACCCACCTGTTTCGCTGTAATCAACCAAGCTCTCTTTAATACTCTTAAGTTGCTCTTGGGCCAATTCAGTATTTTTATTTAAACGATGCAAGATAGTTATAGCGCGTGTTTCGTTGCCTTTCATAACTAACCAACGCGGGCTTTGAGGAATAGTAAATAATAATAAAAACCATAAAATAGCAGGAATAATCTCAACGCCTAGCATCCAGCGCCATAAATTATCTTGTACATTCCACTGTGTTACCCACTCAAAATTACTGTGAGCTAAATCAACAAGTAAGTAGTTAGCAAAATACGCTGCGGATAATCCAACAACAATATTTATTTGAATCATAGACACTAATTTACCACGGTACTTAGACGGTGCAACTTCGCCTATATACATAGCAGCGACCGATAAAGACGTGAATGCTAATCCACCTATAAAACGAGCAGCAACTAATAGCTCGTAACTTGGCGCGAAAACCGATGCAATTGCCGACAGTATGTATATAAACGCAATGCCTATTAAAGTATTTTTTCGGCCAAACATATTGCATATGTAACCGGTAATGACTAAAGCAAATAGCACACCAAAACCAGGCGCACTCACTACAGTGCCTATTTGAATGTCTGATAAATTGAATTCTGCCGATACAAAACGAACCGTACCTGAAATAAGAGCAGCGTCTAATCCAAATATAAAGCCGCCAAAGGCGACAATAAATGCAAAGAAAAACACATTACGTTTACTACCATTCATACTTCTATCCAACTTTGTTGTTATCATTGTGTGTTGCTTTATATAGAGAATAAAGCGAGTGCTAGTGTCAAAACCCAACATTGTTAACAATTAACCATGAGTAATGACTTCGAGACTATTTCAAAATTAACGCACTTGCAACATCTATTTTAAGAAATCATGCTTTAACTTAAATTCTTTTACAATTAACATTAAAAATTAGTTAAACAAAATCAAAAGTTTATTATAAATGACACACAAAAACACAAATTGCACATTGTCAACAATATTCAATTTTGTTTTTTTGTTGTATGGTATGTTAAATTGTAATTAAAGGTTGAACAGCAATGAAATATAAAAAGAACATACTACTCACATCGCTCTTGCTTGCGCTAAGTGCCTGTAACCAACAAGAAATCAAGGTTGAAAAACCAACCAATGAGCCTATAGAGGTTAATTCAGCAGATACATTAATGTATTTATTTACTGATGCTGCACACACACAGCTAACCCCAGTTCAATACAAAAGTAATGCAGCCACTGTAAAGGCAGAAAACTCTGTATTAGATGTGACATTTCAATCTAAGAAAAATTCGTACGCCAGTATTGTTTTTTCACCGGAAAAACCTTGGGATTGGAGTGAATTTAGTGATTTTAATCTCGCCTTTGAATTGGCAAACCCAGGAACACACTCTGTACAAATTTATTTAGATATCTCCGATATTGACGGTGCTAACTATACGCGTAGCGTTAATGTGCCAGTAGGTGGATACAACACGTATTACGCAAAACTTGACGGCCACGACCTTGCAACGCCCGATGGCAAAGAAAATGTAGAACTTAACTTTACCTCAGGACTTCGTTCAAACCCTGATACATGGGAGTCTGATGAGGTACAGTTTATTTCTATGTGGGGTAAAAAAAATCTTAACTTAAAAGGCATCGCTAAAATAGCAATTAGCGTGCAAAGTACATTGCATGACAAAGAGCTGGCAATAAAATCTATTTCACTTCGTAAAAACCCTCAATTTAATACTGCTTTTTTAACCAAGATTGTTGATGAATTTGGCCAAAATGCAAAACAAGAATTTTCAGGGAAGGTACATTCAGAAGCCGAGCTATTGAGCGACAAAAAACAAGAAGCAGCACAGTTACTTTCTAAACGCCCAACTAATCGCTCACGCTTTGGTGGCTGGGCAGAAGGTCCAAAATTAGAAGCTACTGGTTATTTTAGAACGGCTAAATATAATGATAAATGGTCATTAGTCGACCCTGATGGCTATTTATACCTTGCAACTGGAATTGATATTATTCGTCTTGCAAACTCAACAACACTAACGGGTTACGATTTTGATCAAGCGTTGTTGGCTAAACCAGCTAATGCAGGTGTAACACCTGAGGATTCAAAAGGGTTAAACCAAGTAAATAAAGAAGCGCTTAAAAGCCGCTTTGTAGCGTCACAAGTGCGTAAAAATTTATTTGAATGGCTACCTGATTATACCGATCCACTCGGTAAACATTTTGGCTATCGTAAAAGTGCGCATTCGGGTCCGTTAGAACACGGCGAAACATATAGCTTTTACGCAGCTAATTTAGAACGTAAATATGGTCAAAATAATGCAGATTACATGCAAAAATGGCGAGAAGTTACCCTCGATAGAATGATTACATGGGGCTTTAGTTCATTAGGCAACTGGACAGATCCAAGCTACTACGATAATCAAAAAGTGCCCTACTTTGCCAATGGTTGGATTATCGGTGACTTTAAAACCGTATCAAGCGGAAACGATTTTTGGGGAGCCATGCCGGATGTATTCGACCCTGAATTTACAGTGCGTGCTAACGAAACCGTTAGTGTTGTTGCGAAAGAAGTTAAAAATTCGCCTTGGGCAGTAGGTGTATTCATTGATAACGAAAAAAGCTTTGGCCGCCCTGATTCTGTTAAAAGCCATTATGGTATTGTAATAAACACATTAGGCCGTGATGCTAAAACAGTGCCTACTAAAGCTGAATTTTCTCGCTTAATGAAAGAAAAATATACTGATGTCGCTAAACTTAATAAGGTATGGCACTTAAACTTAGCCTCATGGGTTGAGTTTGACAAAGGTGTAACGGTTGATATAAAAAATGAAGAGCAGCTTGTCGATTTTTCTATATTACTCACCGCCTATGCTGATAAGTACTTTAGTGTGGTAAATGCCGCTATGGATAAATACCTACCAAATCATATGTATTTAGGTGCGCGTTTTCCTGATTGGGGCATGCCTATAGAAGTTGTTAAAGCCTCGGCTAAATATGTTGATGTAATAAGTTTTAACGCATACAAAGAAGGTCTAAGGGATGACAAGTGGGCGTTTTTATCACAATTTGACAAACCCGCTATAATTGGTGAGTTTCATGTTGGTTCATCTGATTCAGGATTATTTCATCCTGGGTTAATACATGCTGCTAATCAACAAGACAGAGCAAATATGTATACCGATTATATGAACTCAGTGATCGACAACCCCTACTTTATAGGTGCTCATTGGTTTCAGTATATAGATTCTCCGATTACAGGCAGAGCTTACGATGGCGAAAATTATAATGTAGGCTTTATAAGTGTCACTGATAGACCCTACATTGAAATGATTGAAGCCGCTAAAGCGATGAATGAGTCTATGTATGAGCGACGATTTAAAAAATAATTGCACATTCATCATTTAATTGTATATTTATTGGTCTGTTGTAATGTGTTAACAATAGACCATTCCTTTTTTTTTATATACACTGAGATAAGTACATGATCTTAACTTGAATAACGACTATTTATTAACCGTAGCTAAGGTCACATAAAGTAAATTAAATCTAGGAATAAATATGGCTGGTAACAGAGCAACAAAAATTTTGTCTGTAAAAGATCAAATCGCTGAACAATTACGTTCAGATATAATCTCTGGTGAAATGCCACCACAAACTAAGTTAAATGAAAAAGAGCTGGCAGAGCGCTTTGGTCTCTCCAGAGGTCCAATTCGAGATGTGATTTTGCAATTAACAAAAGAAGGTCTGTTGATTTCGCGAAATAATTGCGGCGCATCAGTCAACAGCGTACTAGAGCCTAAGCTACAACGTTTAATGATTAAACTTCGTCGCAGCATAGAAGAGTACGCAATCACAGAGTTAAACGGTAATTTAACTGAGCAAAACATTGCTGAACTTGAAGGTATCTTAGCATCTCTAGAAGACGCACTCGATCGCGAAGATTATACCGAAGTAACTAAAATCGATATTTCGTTTCATCAGTATTTAATATACCAAGCTGGGGGCGAAGAGCTGGTAAATATTTGGTATCCGTATGTCATGCGTATGCGTTTAAACTACAAACGTATTACCTCAAGCTCTGAGTGTGTTAATGAGCATCGCGCTATTTTAGAAGCACTTAAAGCTCAAGATAGCGCCGCAGCAGTTAAGGCTGTAAAACATAATATCAAGTAACTACTTTCGAAGTCATTTTGATACTCCGTTATATAAACTAGCGGTTATGAAGTCATAAGGGCATGTTGATCTTTGTGGATTGAAATTTGTTCAATCTAGGAGCCGATTTAATCGCGGCCCGAGATTTGTAGTCTAGTGGGCTACCGAGCAAAACCTCCGCATCCAGCTCACGCCCCTTACCATCATCCATGTAGGTAAGAAAGAGTAAATCGCCCTAGTTTATATAAATTTCAGTTATAAAAAACTACCCTCTATTTATTACATTAAATGCATGAACACTCAATATCACTGAACGAGCTTTACACGCATTGAAACTGATGCGCTACGCCCTAAATTATCAACCACTCTTACGTCAAATTCGCCTACTTGCGGGTGCCAGAAAAAAGGCGTATCTCGCTCTACTTTACCAACAAAGCTGTTATCTACAAACCAATATAAAATACGTGAATCTGTATCTGTGATTGCGCTAAAAGGCAGGCCTTCTTGCTTCAATTTACTGGCTCTTATCGTGTAGCTAATTAAATTACTCGGGGATGTAATACTCGGTGCTGAGCCTCGTGTACTCGTGTCATTAATTAAGCATGAATCTAAATAAGGTGGAGGCTGGCGTTTAACAATACCTGCTTGTTTAAATAATCTGACTAAGTCAGATGGCCAAAATTCATAAACTGCCTTTGTAGTTGTAGATTCAACATACTGACAAGCACGTAATCCCGATACTTTATCAATATAAATTTCACGATGTACATCGGACACTTTAATTGGCGACTTACCTGGAATAAAAAGCCCTTTTTCTGTTTTAGGGCAATGCACATTAGGTAAATCACCTGTTGTTGAACAAATATCTACTTCTGTAATATTTAAACCACCTGGTTTTATATTGCCTTTGATTAAGCCGTAACTATCTAATGAACGTATTATTTCAAAAAATAAAGGCGCGGCTGCTTGTCGCCCAATAAAAGATGGGTGCCCTTCTCCTGAGAAATTACCCACCCATGTAGCTAAAACATACGGACCAACAATACCTACTGACCATGCATCGCGAAAAGCAAATGAAGTACCTGTTTTCCAATATACAGGATATGATTGTCTTCTTTCTTTTTGAAATGAAATTTCATCAACTGCACTATTTTTACTTAGCATTTGTAAAGTCAGGTAGGCTGCCTCTGGGCTGATGAGTTGCTTAATATGATTGTTTTGATTATTTGGGTTGTTTTGGTTAATAACAGTGGCGTCTTTTTTTAATATAACTTCATCCTTATACACCCCTAAATTAGCTAACATAGCGTATAACTTAACGAGCTCTAGCATCGTTACTTCACTGCCGCCCAGCGCAAGCGCTAAACCATAAAACTCTTTGGGCTGAAGCTTTTTAACATCGGCTGCAACGAGTAAATCGTATAGCCCAACATTCTGTAAGCGATACATCAAATTAACAGCAGGCACATTACGGCTCAGCACTAGCGATTCAGTAGCCGATATAGGCCCTAAAAACTGCTGATCGTAATTCTCTGGTGTATATCCTCCAAAGCGTTTGGGGGCATCTTTTACAAGCGTTAATGGATGAATTAACCCTTCGTCTATAGCAAGCGCATAAATAAATGGTTTAAGGGTTGAACCTGGTGAACGTTTAGCTCTTACACCATTTACTTGACCGCTAATGTCATTATTAAAAAAATCCACAGAGCCTAATTCAGCAACTACTTCCATAGTTTTATAATTTAGTAAAATAGCAGACGTATTACTGAGCCCGTCTCTATGCCTGCGATTAATGTAATTTCTTGCATGGCGCTGGAGTAAGTTTTGTAAATTAAGGTCTATCGACGTTTTATATTCTCCAGGCTTTAGGTGCGGGTACTCGCTTTGTAAATTATTAATAAAATGTGGAGCTTCAAAAGGCAAGTCTGAAGAGGCATATACCTTTATCGGTAATTGCATAGCTGCTAGCCAGTGTTTATCGTCTGGGTACTTTTCAAGCCAACGAGTAAACAGTTTTTTTCTTGTTTCTAGCAATACCAGTTTAGCCGATTTTTTAATGGGATTTCGTTTGGTTGGGTTTTGCGGGATTAAGCTAAGTAATAATGACTCAGGTAAATTAAGATCAATAGCTGGTTTCTTAAAATAAATTAAACTGGCTGCACCAACACCTTCAATATTTGATCCATAAGGCGCTAAGTTAAAATACGCCTCGAGTATTTGGTTTTTACTGTAGTGTCGCTCAATTTGTAACGCTCGAAGTATTTGTTCTACTTTTCCAAAAATAACATGCGTGTTCATCCCAAAGTGTAACCGGGCTACTTGCATTGTTATTGTTGACGCACCGACTCGGTGACTTCTTTTAATATAGCTAGTATAAAACGCATTTATTAAAGCAATAAAATCGACACCAATATGCTCATAAAAGTCTTGGTCTTCATACAGTAAAGTAGCTTGTTGAATGCTCAAAGGGATTTTATCTATTGGCGTCCATAATCTATATCTATCGTCTGCGGCTAAATTTAAACGAAGTAATTTATCACTGCTATCGTAAAAAGCCGTTGAGTAAGCATTGGGCTGGGTAATATCAGGCTTTGGAGTAAATAAATACAACAGCACTGCAAGCAGTGCTGTTGTAAAAAAAGCCGTTTTTATTATAAAACTAAGCTTTTTATTTAGCGGCGGTAACATCAAAACGACCCGATTTTGAGTGCGCTTTAATACTTAAATCATACATAGATTCAGCATAAGCCGATGGCACTACAAAGCTGCCAGATGCAGTAGCCTTAACTTTGTAAGTAAGCTCAGTCATGCTATCGCCAAAGCTGCCATACAATATAACGCGATCCTCTCGTATATCTTTATAATCAGAGGTCCGGCGATTATAACTATTGCGAACGCTGTCTCTAAGTACTTCAAACCCACCAGGTAGTAAATCAATAACAGCAACATCCGAAATATTTTTACCCGTTGTACTACGCACTCGTAATACAACGTTTAGTTCTTGACCTTGAACAGCGGTGGTTATCACATTACCTTTATCGTCTTGGTATTCTCTGACAACTTCTAAACCATTACTTAATGACTTTTGTGGCACGTTTGTATCAAAACCAGCTTGGCTCATCATGTAAAATGAGCGAGGTGGCGCTAATACATCAAGCGTTTTAACGTCATTTAAAAACGAGGCTTTAGGATAAGGTGTATAGGTTACGTCTAATGCCTTTTTTTCTACCATTGTCGTTGTTGCCATTATTTTTACATCTTCAGGCTGGGCTTGTGATAACGCAACTTTTGAGTATGCCGTCATAGCAAGTACAGACCAAGCAGACGACAACGTGTTGTAGTCTCCTTTAAAAATAGGGTCAACGACATTAAACAAATCATCTTTAGTTAACTGCCTTAAGCGAGCAGGAAAATGCTTTGATAACAAATAAATATACTGTCCGTCGTGAGCTAAACGTGAGTCGTAAGCGCCCCAATTATCGTGCTGGGTATCTTGCCCAATTTTATAGCTATTGATCAGTGCTTGCGCTTTATCGCTTGCACGTAATAGCTGATAAGTTGCGCCCATAAACGCGGACGTTATATCTTGTTGCCATACTTTGCTATTACTCGCATTTACACTTTTTTCTAAATCAGATAAGTAATTAGTTGTTACCTCACCTTGTCGTGTTAGCAAATAAATAGCATAAGCGCGGTTTCTGTCATTCGTCTCTAAAGATCCGCTCGCTATACTGCGCACACCTTCAAAACCACTGCTCCACATATCATAAGGTATTGCTACGCCCGCTTCTTTTGCATCTAATAAAAAATGCATAACATAAAGAGAAGAATAAATAGATGCACTAGAATTACCCGGCCATAACATAAATCTGCCATCAGGTAACTGACGTTGACGAAGGGTATCTATTAAGTTGTTTATACGCTCATGTTTATAAGATACATCGCCCATATAACTTGGGTGTTCTAAATAACTCAGCACCGGAAACACACTACTCACTACTTGCTCGGTACACATATGAGGAAAGTTATCTAAATAACTAATAAGACCATCAACAAGCGCTAACGGGCTTTGTGAAGCGGTAATATTATTTTGTGCTAAGTTAGGATATAGCTGTCTCGAAACCGCTATTTCTTTTTTACCTGATTCACTAAAGCCACTTTCAAAGCTACTAACAAATGCAACCGCAGGGCGCACACTTAACGTTGCCGTACGTTGACTAACATTATCACCCGATAACGCAGTAAATGTAATTGATGCAGCGCCAAGCTTATCAAGCACTTTCACTCTAAACGTTAATGTGTCTTCTGATTTTTCATCAATATTTAGCGTTAATTTTTTATCGCTTATTATTTCAATGTTGCTTGAAGTAAGCGCTTCTACCGTAATTGGCAGTTGTTTACCTGAATCCTCAACGCCATTGGCGATACCAAGTACAATATCAAACTCATCGCCTGGTGCTGCTGTCGTTAATACATTAGGAGTTAATACAAAGGGCCCTTTCACAAGTGTTGTACTTTCTTTAACACCAACACCCTCGTCATTTACGGCAATAGCAATTACACGTACCTGACCTGCAAAAGTATCTGGGATAGTAAACGTATGTTTTTTCGTTTTAGCATCAGCCGATAAAATACCAGACCAAAATGCGACTGGTTTTTGTACCTTACGAGAGAACGGGTTAAGTTGCTTGCTCTTGCGGTTCATTGCCATTGAGTCAGCATAACCACCACCCGCAGCTGCAAGCTCTTGCACTAGTTTAAATTCAGGTAAAATAAGATCAACAATTTGCATAGTACTAACTTCTAAAGCACGTTTTTGTAAGAAGTGATTTAACGGCTTTGGCGTCCGATAATTCGCCACTTGTAAAATACCTTCATCTACAGCAAATAACAGAACACGTGAAGGTGATTTGGCACTATATGAAATGACTAAGTCGTCACCTGGTTTTACTTTATCAGGTATGTTTACGTCAAAATCTATTGCGCGTTTACTACGATCAATCGCAAATGCTTTAACTGCGTAGCTTAATGGGCTTGTAAATATTTCTTTCGATTCAAGGCTTCGAACAAATGAAACATTAACATACGCATTGCCTTCTATCCCTTTAGGTAGCGTTATGGTTTGTATGCTACTTGTTGTTTTACTCTCAAACCATTTAAAAGCGTGTACTTTATTAGTTTCAATTGTAATTAAACCCGAGCCAACATAAGGCGCTACAATACTTATTTCGATTGTTTCGCCAGGTTTGTAATCCGGTTTATTTAATTGAACTTGCAGTTCAGCATTCTTTTCAAGCTTACCCGCTAAGTTACCCGTGCCGGTTATCGTAAACGATACCCTACTGACAGTATTCCCTTTGCCATCAACGAGTTCTATTAAGTAATCACCTGGTTCAGCAGTGGGTAATTCGTAGTTTGCGCCATCTTGTTTAATGTAAAACGGATTGTTTGATACCTGTTTGTTTTTTCTAACCGATTGGTACTTATAAGTGCCGTTATTTTGTTGCACCAACGTAGATACATATTGTTGTTCTATTAAATTTAGCGATAAATCATCACGAGCAACTTGCTCAGTTTCTGAATTAATATTAATAAATTTTACAACACGTTTTGACTCTTTTGATATGTAGCTTAAATCGCCATCGGCTTTATAACCAACTAACTGCTCAACTGGCGAAACAAGCACCGAGCTGCTTGCACGAACACTTTTACCACCGCCTTCTTCATACCCTTGTACTGCAAAATTTAACTGATAAGTACCTGCCTCATAGCGAGTTAAGTCAATATCAAATTCTGCCTTGCCTTGTTCATTAGTTTTGGTTTCGGTTAATGATTCAATACTGTGTCTAATATTTTTTCCTTCACTGTGGGGATCAGAAAACACATAATCTTTGTATTCATTAAAGTAAAAACCAGCTGGAGATAAACGTAAATCAGCAGTAACACGTCTATTTTGAGCGGGTGTACCAAATAAATTTTGAAGGCTCACCAATGCTTTAAATTTTGAGCTGTTTACCCACCCCTTTGCAGATGATTGAGAAAATTGACTACTAATTTTCAATCTATCGGGTACAAACTCTTCAACTTTAAACTGAGTACTGCCTAATTGGTCGCGGCTATTATTATTTTTAATAAGTTGGACCGATACATAATATGTTCCGGTATTGGCGCTATTTTGTGTTTTAAAGTCAAAATCAAGCAATCCATACTTATCTAAGCTCACTCGTTTATTATAAACAGTTGTCCCTTTAGGATCGGTAATTATAAGTTCAAGCGGAATATCGCCCAGTTTTGCAAAGTTTTGTTGCTTAACAATCGTGGCAAGTTTAACACTATCGCCTGGTCGATAAATTCCACGGTCAGAAAAAACAAACGCATCTATTTTATTACTACCACTGAGCCCAGAACTTACACCGCCGGTATCAAACCGAGAGTAGTTAACCATTCGAGCATAGCGATTATAAGGAATAAAAGACATGTCACTTTTAGTTTCGACTACAAAAGCAACGGGAGTTTGATCATCAGTAAACCACGTTGTGTTGTCGAAAAATGCGTGCCCCTCAGAATCTGTTTTAGCATTTAAAATAACTAATCCGTTTTTACCCAATAACGACACCTTCGCTTTTGCTACCGGTTTTCCTGTTTCAATAGATTGGACAAATATATCGCGAGATCCATCTGCATTGTTTTTTACCAAAATACCTAAATCAGTAATAAGGATAAGTCGTTTTTCTTGGGGGCCATATACGTAATTATCCGCAGTATTTAACGCTTGGGCATTTATAAAAAACAAGCCTAAACCAAGTGACTCATTATACTTACTACTCAAATCAATAGATGAATAGACCGCTTTTTTAGGGTGCTCCGATTTTAAATTAACTTGTCTGGTAAAAATTGAACTTATGTTTTCTTCTGTAAAGTAATAATTATTAAATTCTGGATTAGAAATATCACCACTGGTTTGACTTATAAGGTGGTTAATTTGATTGGCTTCTACCCTACCTACTTTAACTTGAAGTGCGTTTACACCACGGGTTAAAAATGACAATTTATGGTCGCCATTTTTTGATAATATAGAGCCCTTAGACATAATATTTACTTGTGTCGGATAAGCCGGCGTATCTAAAATAGTGTCGTATTTATTCACCATCGTAAACTCACCCGTCGACTTTAATCCCTTATCAATCGCGATATAAACTTGCTGGTTTTGAGGGGCGTCAAACGTAAAACTGTGTAACTTAGTTGTATCTTGCGCGGTAGGAATCGCATTTAACTTAACTTTTTGAGATTGCTTAAGCACTGCATCAGTAACCTCTCGTGGACTACCGAAGTACTTATAATTACCTTTTGAATCTTTAGTCGGTAATACATAAGCAACCGTTTTACTAACCACATCTTGCGATGAAATATCATCTGTGAAGTCTAAAACAAGTGTTTGTTCGGGTTCCCCTTGCGTATTTTTTACCATCAACACATTGGCCGTATTTACTCTAAAAAAGCTATTTACACTTGGGATCAACACGGCGTCTTTAATCTCTACTGTTGTTTGAGAAGGACCCATAACCGGCTTTACACCGCTATTAAGAACAAAATACAGATAGCTTTCGGTATCTTGAATACGTATTTGCTCTGAAGTAATGTAAATCTCTCGTTGATGCTTGTCGTAAGTAACATCAAATTTATATTGTGCGAGTTCGTTCTTGCCATCTTGCTCAAGTGATTGAGTCAGCTTTAAATTATTTTTTATGGTGTTTATATCTGTTGGGTGAGTCGCTTTTAATGTTGCAACCACCTTGTGACTTTTTTTAACGTTAGGATCTTGATAAAAAGCGAGCGAGCTTAGTGTTAGTTCAAAGTTGGGAGTTTTAAATACATGCTCATTATCACTTAGATGTATATCACTTTTAAAAATAGATGAATCAAAACGTACCTTATATTCTTGCCCTGCTGACCAATCTTGTTTTGGGATAAATTTAAGCTGGCTTTCACTATTCCAAGACCACTGTCCAATTAGCTCAGGCGTGACTTTTATACCTGTGGGAATCACTTTGCCAACAAGCGCAAGCTTTGCGACAGAGTAAGACACTGCATCCGTGTTCTCTACACCATCTAACACGGGAGTAAAATCAATATAAAGCGGTTCAGGGTTTAAAACATCAGATAAAGTGGTAACAGCAGGTGTAGAGTGAGTTGCTTTGTAACTAATTGGCTGTGGTAAGGAAAGAAAAAAACAATAGCCTGCTATAATTAATATCAGCATTAGCACGGCGCTAAAAAATGCTGTTTTGCGCTCTTTAGCAAACCTAAGCACATTATTTATAGCAGTAATTAACCATTTCGGTTTATGCCAAATAATGACACCAAATACATTTAAAATAACAAAAAATGTGGTCAGTAAAACCCACACACTGCCAACTGTTTTTTCGGTTACATTCACGTTGCCAAGTAAGCTTGCAACCAAACTAAATAAACCCGTTCCTATCGCTGAAAAAGCAATACTCATAAATAAACTAGCTATTTTGGGAGCGAGTTTACTTTGTTTAAGATTAACCTCTTTTGAGTTAGCCTCTTTTGAATCGGTTTTTGTATTCACGTTCAAAATCCTTTTTCTTTATACTGCAATATCAATAAATGAGAGAACTCATACTTATAATCTGGTTATTTATATTCTTGTGGGACGAAACGGTAATGCCCCGTAATTTTAAAATCGAAAAGCATGTCGCTTTTTTCAGGTCCTTGTCCAATATTATGAACAATTAATGGATTCCCTGTGTCTTTTGCTAACTCATTCACAACCATACCAATGTGCGGCAAATTACCTGGCAGCATCCACGTTACAATGTCACCCGTTTTATAGTCGTTCACGTTACTTGATTTAGCGAGCACTTGGCCATGATTTTTAAAGTAAGCCTGTAAGTTTGGCACACGGCGGTGGTCTATATTTTTATCCGGTTTGATTAAACCCCAAATACGCTTAGAGGGATATAGCTCAAAGCTTTTTAACATGTCCTCATGCACAAGCTTTTGCAAATCAATACCTAAAAGTCGATATGATCGAATAACTACATCGGTACACACCCCTACATTAGCGGGCACATCGCCACCCGGATAAGCAATAGAGCGATAAGACCCATCGTAGGTAACGTTATGTGTTGTTCTTTCAAGTAACGCAGCCACAATATCGTCATCAAACGATGCCGCATAGGCATTTACACTAAGTAAGCTCAGTAAAAAAACAGTAAAGCGTGTCATATGCAATCCTTTGAAAATGTTAATTAACTACAACGCTTGAACCACGTGTTCAGGCACGTTTATTTTCTTGCCATTATTTGTAAAGTGCTTATCAAGACCATACGCCATGACTTCAAGTGGCGCAGCATCATAACCAACCTGCTGAATTTCGGTTATGTAACGCAACATAAAAGCCTCGGCGCCAAGTTCACTCCATTGGGCTACGTGAACAAGTTCATGAAAATGCACAGCTAAATTATCAGCTACGTAAGGAAGCATGTAATAAGTGTTTTTGTATGTAGTACCTGCGGCATCCATGTCAATAAAATCGTCTAATCCCATTTCACGCAAAAAAGGAAAGTTAGGTTTGGGTATTTCATCGACAATAACGTAAAAGGCATTTTTTAAAAATTCGACAGGATAAAACCCTGCAAACTCACTGGCAAATTTCTCACAGCTAATTCTTTGGGTTTTATATTTAATATTTGTTGCATCAATCCATTGTTCTATTTGTTCGAGCACGTCCATTCTCTTAATCATCAATGTTTATTGGCTTGACCTTTCCCATTGCGATACAAGCCGATAAGTTAAATGATACCAAAACCAAGGCGAATAATCGAACTCCAAAACCTAAGAAGTGAACTTATAATAGTGTCCAGTTGTAGTTCATTTATTATTTCATCGGTATCAGCATAAACTAATGCACACGTAAAACCAGTGGGGGTAAGTAACACTAATTAATATAAAACTTATTTTAAATCGTGTAACCATTTTACTAATTTTTGAATATGCCCGCTTGAACATAAGATTAGATGGCAAGCTTGTATGTAACCCATTGAGTGCAAAACGTTTAGTGTTTCTGTCGGTAGTTGTTGTAGTGTATCTGCGGCAATAGAATACAAGCCATTGTAGCCTTGTGTTTTGCCATTTGATTTAGTGATGTTTAGCTGCACTGCTTCAATTAAATCGTGTTTTAGTAAAGTATTGATAAAAGCGGTTGTACGTTCGCCGCCATGCATAAGCTTTATCAATTGCTCACTCACATTATTTAGATATGTGGTTGGCTCCCCTGTTTCGTTAAATAACCGTGTTCCCTCACTATTATTTACTCTTGGGTGTTGTTCGTTAATTGTAACAGCGAGATCTGTTTGCTCGGTCTTGTTAGTAAGTTTATTTCCTATTCCTAACTTAAATGGTTGTCGCTGTAAGTGTAAAGGTACGTAAGTGGCATGCCATATATCATTTTGTAAAAATAAGTTTTGCCCCTCATCAAAGCCAGTTAAAGCATATAGTTCAAACTGGCCAGTTTGATTGTTCTTCATAAAATAGACTGGGTAGTCTAATGCAAGTTGAGCAAGCTCATCGGCAACAACCGGAATGTAGTTTACTGCTTCGCCGTATTGTGTACCGCGTTCAGTTTTAATGCGAGTGTACTTATGTGTATTTTTATCGAGTAATACTGAGTTTGTCATAGTGTGTCGCTCTTATGTTTTAACTATATTTGCTGCATACCAAATTGATTAATTTGCGCTAATAATGCTTTATTGGTAGGTAATTTATTAAGTAATTTTTGGGTGTATTGCTGGTTGTTATTAACAAGCGCAATGACCTTTTTAAAATAACTTTCTGAGTTGCCATACAGTTCGCTTGAGCCTGTAAACCCCATGCCATACATCACATATTGATAGCTTGCTGCTGGAAACACTTCTTGTGAATGATCAAAGTGGTTATCGCTTGGTGTATGAAATTCCCAAAGTGATAAATTATCTTTTAAGCTTTGTGGAATAGTATTTTGATGACAGTGCGCTTGCCAAAATGGGCTGTCGGTTCGTTTACTCAACACATAATGTAACTTTAAAAAGTCGATTATTCGCTCCCACCGGTAGCTAAATGTGCGGTTAAAACGCTGCGCGGTTATATTCATAACATGCCTATTGGCCGGAAATTGCTGCGCAACAAAATTGGCTGACATTTCTACCAGTAATAAAGCAGAGGCTTCCAGTGGCTCCAAAAAACCAGCTGAGAGGCCTACTGCGACACAGTTTTTATGCCAAAATTTTTCACGATGTCCTGGTTCGAAACTAAGCTTTTTAACTTTGTATTTGCTTTGCTGATCTTTATTAATATTTAAGTAATCAAATAATTGCTGCTTAGCATCTTCATCACTAATGTGTTTACTAGAGTATACATGCCCTATTCCACGGCGTGTTTGTAATCCTATATCCCAAATCCAGCCCGATGTTTGTGCTGTAGATAAAGTATGCGAGCATATTGATTCGTCATCTTTGTATGGCATGTGTATGGCAAGCGCACTATCAGCAAATAATACATCTTTACAAGATTTAAACCCCACCCCTAAGTTCTCACCTAGTAATAACGATTTAAAGCCACTGCAATCAATAAATAGATCCCCAGCTATCTCTATTTTATTATTAAGGCTAACGCTTTTAATATCGCCATTTGTGCAATTGTTTACACCAACGACAGTGCCTACAATGTGTTTAACATTAAGATTATCAATGCAGTGGTTTTTTAAGAATGTAGCGAATAAGCCTGCATCCAAGTGATAAGCATAATTTGCTATTGCACTAAATTCGGGTGTGGTGATTTGTTTGGGAGCTAATCCACTTTCGCATATTGATTGCTGCGTACTTACATACTGGGCAAAAGGAGGTTGTGCGTTATTAATATTAAGCCAACTGGTGGCTAAATTATTTTCAAACATACCCGTAGGTAGCTCAAGCGGGTGATAATAGTAATCATCATTTTCTCCGGTTACCCACTTAGCAAATTTAGCACCTTGCTTAAACGATACATTACATTTTTTTATAAATTCAGTTTCACGAATACCCATGTCTTTAAGGGTTCTGCGCATTGTAGGCCAAGTTCCTTCGCCAACGCCAACTGTAGGAATATCTGAGGACTCTAACAGCGTTATATTTATTTTTTTGCTGTGATGTTTTTGCAAATACGCCGCAATTATTCCTGCACTTAGCCATCCTGCAGTTCCACCGCCAACTATTACTATTGATTTAATATCATCGTTCATAGCAACCTCGTTAGTTAAAAAGCAAAACGACAGCGCTGAGCTGTCGTTTTGTATTATTTGTCAAAAACTAACTTACCATTTAGCACTTAAGCCAATGCTAAAGCGCGGACCATATTGCTCAGCAGATACTAATTGCTCTGCAAAACGACCATGGCGGCGTGTTGTTTCATTAGTTAAATTAAGTGCATCAAAGCTAACACCCAAGGTGTCGTTAATGGTGTAATTAAAACTAAAATCTAGCTGACCGTACGCCTCTGTAAATGTAGGCTCAGTTCCCAAAGACAGTAAGAAATCATCGCGCCAGTTATAGGCTAAACGTACTTGGTAATCATCGTTTTCGTAAAAGCCGACCAAATTACCTGAGTCGCTTAGTCCTGCTAGTGCAATTGTTTGGTCAAAATCATACGGTTTAAACGATTCATCGCTATTAACTATCGTATAATTAGCAACGACGCCAAAGCCTGTATCAGGCACCATGTACTGCGCATTTAATTCCCAACCATCTACTTCACGATTTTGAAGATTATCTGGCGTTGCTATATCAAATGTAACAATCGGGTCTGACGCTTGGCTTAAACATGCTGGGTTAGGTGTATCTGAACTATCAGGACAACCAGGGCGAGGGTTAACACTTGGATCGCGCAACGGCTCGCCATTTACATTATTTAGCGTACCTTGCACTACGCCTGCACCAATGAAGTTTTCAACAAACTTTTTAAAGTAACCAACCGATGCATAGCTTCCGTCGTCTCCATACCACTCAACTGAAAAATCAAAGTTATCTGACGTAATTGGCAATAAGTTAGGGTTACCTTGCGATGCATTAAACGGTCCTTCAGGACGGGCGTTAATGGTAGTTGATGGGAACATACCACCAATACCTGCACGGGCTAAAGTACGACTATATGAAAAACGAGTTTTAAAGCCGTCATCTAAGTCGGCGCTTATATCAAAGTTTGGTAATATACGTGTATAACCACCTTCAAGCTCCTGCGGTGTTGCTGTTGCAGCAAATACAGGGCGAAGCTCTTCAGCATGACGATAGTTAAAAGCAACAACCCCAGGCTTGACTGAATAACCTGTTACATCGGTGTCTTCGTAGCGCACACCGACATTCATATCAATTGGAATATCGTTAAATTCGGTTTTAAGATCAAATGATACATATATCGCGAGCGTTTGCTCCTCAACCCCATTTGTAGAAATATTTGGCTCAATAAATAATCCTTCATCTCTGACAATATCTACAAAATCGTTGGCACTGTAACGTGGAATAAATGGAAATAGCTGATCCGAACCTGAAAACTCATCAGCAAAGTCACCTTGTTCATCAAAGGTTAGCCCTAGGTTGTCTAGGGGAATATCCACAAATGAAAATTGCTCAGAAAGATAAGTATCAATTTGGTAATCGGTATACATTACACCAAAATTAATAGCGCTGAGTGCCCCACTCTTCAAATTCTCCCATTGTCCACTTGCATGATACTGCTTAATGGTATTTTTCATTTCATAGCCACGGCGCTGATATAAATCTGACACAATATTAGCTGGGTTGTAAGCCCCACCCGCCAATGTTGAATCATCAACCCCAATACTCGGAATATCACCAGAGAAGTTAGCACTGATGGATTTAACCGAACCTGGGACATTCTTTAAATTCGCGATTGTTTCAGCTGTATCACCATCTGGGTTTGAGTGCGATGTAGAGTTATGAGCGTCAAACGTAAGTTTCAATGAATCGCTTGCTTGCCACGCTAAATTTAAGCCTAATGAATCGTTTTCTTTTTCCTCGTAGAGTTCCCACGCCCAAAAATTTAACTCATCATTTGCATTTTTAATATCGACTAAAGTGCCATTTTCATCGGCGGTGCCTGTTGGGTTATCGAACCAAAATGCCATTTTATTTGTGTTACTAATTTCTTCAAAGCGCGATAAAGTGTAATCAAGGGTAGCCGTTAAGTTGTCACTAGGAGCGTACTGTAAAACCAACTGCGCATTTTGGCGTTCTCGCTTAGTTTCAAAGCGCTCCATTTCTGGCGTCCAAGGTACCCAATAAGTACCAGTTGGATTAGCTGTTGTATCAATTGCACTGCTATCAACACCTGCAGCATTTGCTCGGTTACGCACCCAACCTTGCGATGTACCTACGCGCTCTCGGCCACTTTCTCGCTCTGAATGCGACAGGGCAAGTAAAACACCAAACGTATCATCAGCGAATGTTTGGCTAACCATTCCCGAAATTTCTGGTGTTACGTTTGATTTCTCTGAACTGGTGTCTTTAATTGCCTTTGCATTTGCAAATGCTTTAAAACCGTCAAAATCAAATGGTTTTGCTGTATTTATATTAATCGTTGCGCCAATACCGCCTGAGGCCACATTCGCTTTGCCCGTTTTATAAACGGCTACGCCCGACACACTTTCAGCCGCTATTTCTCTAAAGTTAAAGCTGCGTGAAACACCCGCCTCTTGCAATACAGAGGAGTTAGGCATTTGACGACCATTTAAGGTGACAAGGTTAAAACCTGGACCAAAACCACGGACACTAACTTGGTTGCCTTCATTGTTTGCACGGTCGATTGATACACCACTTATACGTTGCAGCGATTCAGCTAAGTTAGTATCAGGTAACTTACCAATGTCCTCTGCTGATATAGCATCAACTACGCCTGATGAGTCTTGCTTTATTGAAGCAGATTTACTTAATGCGCTTCTGATACCTGTTACTTGGATAACTTCAACATCACTTTGTACAGTTGTCTCGTTTTCCTGTGCGGCATAACTTACAGGAGACGTTATCAGCATTGCTGCGCAAATCGCATTTAATTTAAATTGTGTGTTAGTCATTTTTGCACCTAAATATTGTGTTTATTACGTGTAATCGTTGACGGATTATTTACGGGATGATTATTGTCATCATAATATTGTTAACAATTAACTTTACAATAAATTAGTTTAGCTAATTAAGTCAAACAAATTGACCATTTATTTTACAGTTAGCGTTGGTTTTTTATTCGACATTGTAAGCAAGCAGTAAAGTACTGAGACTTATGCATGACTGTTGAGCGGGTTGCTCCCTACAAAAGCGCTAGTTGGTATTAGCGCTCTAATAATGAGGTTATTTTTTGGGCGGTATTTTTAAGCTCGCTAATTACACTGTGTTTATTAGCGTGAGTGTTTAGGGTTGAGTCAAAAGAAGAAATGGTCAATGCAGCTATTAAATTTGCATTAGGCCTGCCAATTAAGACACTAAAATCGTGTACTCCGGCGATAAGTGGATTGCTTTGCATTATGTGCCCTTGCACTTTGATTGTGTTTAGCTCATTTAATAATGCTTTATAGGCGTCTTTACTAGCACTGTAAATTTCATCGTGTTCGATAAGCATTTGCCGCACTTCGTCATTACTGTTGGCTAAAAGCAGTTTACCAGCGCTTGAGCTACTAAGTGGAAATAAAGCCCCCTCTGCAATACTCAAATGCATAGGGCTTTTGCTACGCGCTTGCACTACCACCATAGCTTGGCTTTGATAAAGCATACTTAGATGACATGACTGTTCAATATTTACAGCTAGATCTTCCATATGTGGCAAGGCCGATTTTAGTACATTATCCATTGGTGAAATACTTCGCGATAAATTATACAACTTTAATGACAAATGATATCGACCAGAGGTTTCAGAGCGAATTAGATAACCGCGTTTTTCAAGCCCAATAAGTACTCTATAGACTTCGTTAGGTGTTTTTAAAATACCAGCCGCTATCTCACTTTGTGTACAAGGCCTTTTATTTTTTGCTAAAAATTCTAATATATCCAACCCCTTATCTAAAGCAGGAACTGCATATTTAGTTTTTGATTTATCGTTCATTTGTACTTATTTATGCCTTTTAAAATTGATAAACAATACGTTTGTTTATATATAAATTTAAAACTTTTTTTTAGCTTGAAATTTTCAATAATAATTTAAAATCAATGACTTAATAAAACAAAATTCATTCATATATGAATTCTATATTTTTATATAAATTACGCTTGACCTAAATGCTTAACCGAGCAATCATTGTTAACAATATACAACTGTAAGAGAAAATGGAAATATATTTATGTCACACACTTATTTAACACCACAACAAATAGCTGATTTTCATCGTGATGGTTATATTATTGTCAAAAATTACTACAGCGCTGATGAAATTGAGCTATTACAACAAACTGCTTTTAATGACGATACACTCTATGAGCGAGCATGGGACAAAAAAGACGCCGACGGCGCTGTAAGTAAAGTCTGTTTATGGCAAAAAACAGGCGACGATTTATACAGTATGTTTTCTCGCGGTCGTCGCTTAATTGAAGTATGCGAAACACTTATTGGCGAAGAGGTGTACCACACCAGCACTAAAATTATGATGAAAGAACCATTTGTAGGTGGTGCCTGGGAATGGCACCAAGATTTTGGCTACTGGCATCGTGATAACTACATGCTTTATCCAAAATCAATTAGCTGTATGGTCGCCATTAATAAAGCGACGCAAGAAAATGGTTGCTTGCAAGTACTTAAAGGCTCACATCATTTGGGACGATTGGATCACAGTAAAACGGGTGACCAAAAAGGCGCCTGTTTAGAGTTTGTAGAAGAAGCAATGAAGTACCATGAACTTATCAATGTAGAACTTGAACCAGGTGATGTACTGTTTTTCCACTGTAATTTACTGCATAAATCAAATCAAAACCGTGCTGCAGAACCTCGTTGGTCAATGATCAGTGCTTACAATGCGATTAGCAACCAACCATTTAAAGAAAACGAAGCTGTTTATTATCCTTTAAATCGCGTTAACGATGATGCTATTTTAAATTTTAAAGCAAAAGAACGCACTTAAAGTAACCTTCTAGCCTAAACCAGCTTATGCATTATAGCCCAATGCATAAGCTGGTTTTTTTATATGGAAAATTCTGTATGTTAACCTCAGAGCAAAAACACCTTATACCTCACGCTACTCCTAAAAATGACGAAGACCCGCACGGGAAAATAATTGGCCAAGGTCAATTTAAATACAAAATAGACGCCCACTGGGGGAAGTTAAACCCCAATAAATACCCTATAGAAAATTGTCATGCGATGGTGATGGACTCACAAGGGAGAATATTTATGATCACCGATAACACGACTAATAATATTTTAGTGTATAGCCAAAACGGTGAATTACTTGACGCTTTTGGAAGCTCTTTTCCTGGTGGACACGCTATAAAAATTGTAAAAGAAGGCGAGCAAGAATTTTTATACGTTGTAGATAGTGGCTGGATTGTTAATCGCCACTGGGATGGTCACAGCACAGAGCAATGGGATAGCCCTACTAACAATGTCATTCCACAGGCTGGCTTTATTTCCAAAATGACCTTAGATGGCAAACTGATTTACAGTATTGGCCATCCACAAACGTGCGGTGCTTATAAACCCGAGCAACCTTTTCGCCCTACTGATATTGCCATTGCCCCCAATGGGGACTTATATGTAACCGATGGTTATGGCAGCGACTTTTTACTGCATTATGATAAACAAGGCCGCTATATAAACCATTGGGGCGGTCACCATAATGATGACGAAAATTACAATTTACACAACACCCACGGTATTGAAGTAGACTTACGCGATCCATCAAATCCCACATTAATAGTAAGCTCTCGTTTTGAGCAATGTTTAAAAGTATTTTCGTTTGATGGTAAGTACCTTGATAGAATTAGCGCTAATGGGGCATATATTGGCGGTCCCGTGTTCAAAGGCGAACTATTTTATGCACCTGTTTGCTGGTCGCATATTGACAATAAAAATGCTGACGACTCTGGCTTTATTAGTATATTTGGTAAAAATAACACGCTCATAGCTAATTTAGGAGCACCGCAACCCCAGTACAAAAATGGTGAACTACAGCCGATGCAAAGTAACGGGGACATTTTTAATCACGTGCATTGTATTTGCGTAGATCAAGACGACAACTTATATGTAGGCCAGTGGAACTCCTCTAAAACATACCCAATTAAATTAATAAAACAACCATGCTAAGTTTAACGCTCTGAGAATAGTGTTTATTTTTTATAATGAGTACCTTGTACTCATTATAAAGCATAAAACTCACAGGCTTAACAGCAAAAATACACCTAAAGCCATTCCTCGCATATTTAGTATTAGTTTATTTGTATTGTGTTAGGCAGTTGTAGCGATACAAATAAAAAACTGCGAAGCTATCATATAGATAAACCCGCAGTTTGTTTATTACTAAACCTTTATTACACGTTTTTAGCGAGTAATACGTTTACTCATTTTAAAGTTTTGTAATGTTAGTGAACTAACTGCACCACCGCTGTCAGGGAATGTAACTTCAATATTGTTAGTTTTTTTAATGTTATTATATGGCACTGGAATTTCAATAACACCAAAGAAACGCTCACGTCCAAGGCCACCATTTTTTTGATCATATCCTCTAAAATCAGTAGGAATAGCGACTCTATTACCATTAACAGTCACAACTGGCGTTAACGACTTTCCATGAGGGCGGCCAACACCTAAGCGCAATGTAGCCTCGCCATTAGCCCCTTTATCTACATTGTTAATAGTAAAGAACTGGGTCGCGTTGGCTGCAATATTTTTAACTACTGCACTTGCGTAATGCTTAGACTCTTGATTGATATTGTTAATAGCAACATTATTTTGGTGACTCACTTTAATTATCATGGTTGATTCAGAGCCCAATACAACAGAGCTTGGGAGTGTTGTTCTGTTGCTGTTATCCAATATTGGTTTTCCTTGAGCATTAGGATATAAGTGCTTAATATTTACACTCGTTACGGCGTTAGAACCCTTACCTAAAACACTTAAATCGATATCAGTCGGTGAAAATTCAAGGCTGTTTAATATCAAATAAACATCTTTGCCATCAACATACGCGTCAGCTTGAATATCCATATCGCTTGCCCAGCTATCAATTCGCGTCCCTTTTATGTCAGACCATAACTGGTAAAACTTAACCATTTCTGTGTAAACCCATTGCTCGCCGGTTTCGCCTTCACCTTCTTTAGCTTGACGCAGTAAACGCCAGTAGTAGGGAATAGTGTCGCTAATACGGCCCCATTCTGCTTTTAATGGAATAAACGGAATGGCTTTATCAATACGGTTTGGCCTTTCCATAAAGCTCATAAGCATAGAGCTCATTGCCTTTAGACATAACCAGTCACGTTGCGGAGTCCATTTAGTACCAAATGAGCCTTGTAATTGAGAGCCATATTCGGAAATAACTAACGGTTTAATACTACCCCACTTATAAGCCATATATTGCTCAACCATATCAAGGGTCGCTTCCATATTGCTGCCTTTTCTGTACTGTATTTGATGCTGACCACCAGGACCACCTGGGAAATTTGGAAAGTCATATAAGTGCATCGAAATAAAGTCCATTTTATTTCCTGCAATATCTAAAAATGCCTTGTCGCGTTGCTTCCAGTTATCGAAAAATTGTGACCCTTTTTCATAATCAGGAAACGCCACCGTAAACCCCCCTACTTTTACATCATTCAGTGAAGGGTTAGCATTAATTACATCAGCAACTGAGTTATGCAATCTAAAAATGTCATAGAGGCTCTCTTTATCATAGCCGTTATGCGGAAAGTCGTGCAGTTCAAATAGTGGCTCGTTCATTACCTCAACATACGTTGGGCGCTTTTGACCAAGGCTGTCAGATGTGCCTGCTTTAAAGTACTTTTGTAAAAACTGCGCCATGTAGTCGCCCAGGGCTGTACCTAGTGGTTCACCTGCTGTATCTGTTTGCGAGAAAGACCAATTTTGATTACCAATTTTAGTACCATCAGGGTAATAAGGGTGTTGCTGTGCGGCGACAATTAAATCACTGTTACGCCCTTCATGCTTTCGCATTGTTTTAGCTTGAGCTGTTGTAATATTGGTGTAATTCCATTTAACTCCGCCACCATTTGTTGTTGCGGTTGCCGCGCTTGCATAACCTGGTTTTGCTGAATCTTCTGGTAATTGTGTTAGTTGATATTTCATGTTACCCGTATCACGACCAAAGTACACATCGTAATCTTCTAAAAAATGCGTCATTAAATCAGGATCTGCATTAGGCGCATTTAAGCTTTGAGCATTATTTCCAAACCAGTCACTTTCGGTATTTGATGAATGTAACGTAATAAATTTACGACGGTCGAAGCTATCAAACTGTCCTACGGCATGTTTTGTATCAATATTAAATTGTACCTTAACTTTATCGTTACTAACGCTTGCACCGCTGCTTGCTTGTTGCTCAACAACAAACTTATTTTGATTTGCACCACACTGCGATCTAACAACTAAGTTACTACCATTTGATATGTTAGTTGGTTGAACACATTTACCTCCCGATACATGCTTAATGGCGTTTGCGGATGTTTTAGTAAATTTAACTCGATTATCAAAATCGCAACCCGACCACAATACAAGTTGCTGTCCATCCGCCGGATTTACTAACCCGCCAGGATGAATGCATAAACCTGACTTATCGTGTTTTATACTCCCACCAGATGTCCAACTAAACCTAGCTGCGTCGCCACTACAATTATTATTTAATATTA
This sequence comes from Pseudoalteromonas sp. SA25, assembly GCF_011378705.1. NCBI lineage: Bacteria > Pseudomonadati > Pseudomonadota > Gammaproteobacteria > Alteromonadales > Pseudoalteromonadaceae > Pseudoalteromonas > Pseudoalteromonas sp. SA25. Next base: position 112,167 of record NZ_WTKV01000010.1, read on the forward strand.
CTTGAGTACCATTTACTGCATTGCCTGCGGTTCTAAAACACATTTGCGACGACATTTGTTTAATAACTGTGCCAGCGTGTGCATTAAAAACGCTTGAAAGTAGTAGCGCGGACGAAACCGCACAATATAATAAGCTTTTTTTCATTTTTGTTACCTATCTTGGTGTGAAAATTAATCCTTTGTGTAAAGGCATTGAGTACACAACCAATATAATGTTAACAATTAACTATTTACAACATAAAATTAACTCTTTATTTAAATTCCACACTTTAGTATCAATATCCGGCACGTTTATTTAAAGCTTAAATGAACAGCCTGAACACACCATTTACAGTTAAAACAATATCAGCTTGTAATACTTGCGACAAAAAAAACCATAACTATCTGTTATAAAATGTATTTAATTTGTCAGTATTCAGAAAGTATATTTTTTGAAATATATTTTTAACTACAGATCAGAATAGTTATTTTAGAGGTTGTAGAGTTAACAGCTATTATATTTTACCCTTAAGTATTTAAGGGATTTGTAGGCTTCAATGAATGTAATTATCAAAAAGGCAGGTCTAATTAGTTAATAAAGCAGTATTATCAAACACATTAACGAGTTTACTTATGCCCTATAATTTACAAAAACTAATCATAATAAAACTAGCTCACTTACTTTCACTTCTCGTCTTTTCATTAGTTATCTTATACTTGGTTAGCGCAAAAGTGCATGCCGTTGATGCTGTATGGCCGTCAAAAACGACATACAAATATGCAAACGTAAACGGTAAAAAAATATTTTACCGAGAAGCTGGCACGCAACATAAGCAAACCATTGTACTTTTACATGGATATCCGTCCTCTTCACACAGCTACCGAGAATTGATCCCGCTTTTATCAGGTCGTTATCATGTAATTGCACCCGATTATTTAGGCTCAGGATACAGCGAACGCCCAAACCCAGAAACTCAAAAATATACTTTTGAATTACTAGCTCAATACGTTGAAGGGTTACTCACAACGCTTAAAGTAAAGCGCTACAGCCTATATATACAAGACTTTGGAGCACCTGTAGGCTTTAGAATGTTGTTAAATAATCCTAATAAACTTGATGCACTTATTGTACAAAATGGTAATGCGTATTTAGAGGGGCTAACCCTACTGAGGCAAGCATTTTTTAAAGCCGCGAATGAAGATAGTTCGAAAGCTCAGCAAGATAAAATTTATTCGTTCACGTCTGAACAAGCCATTATTAATAAGCAGTATTTACGAGACGTACAAAGTAACCCAGAAGTGATGAGCCCAGATAGCTGGACGCACGATCTTCACTTTTTACAAACCAAAGCCGATAGAGTAATTCAAGTACAATTGCTACAAGATTACTACAACAACCTTCTCGACTATCCAAAGTGGCAAGCTTATTTACGCAAGTACCAACCACCAACGTTAATTGTATGGGGTAAAAACGACCCAGCATTCATAGCCGAAGGCGCTAAAGCATACTTAAAAGATGTACCGAACGCTGAACTCTATTTACTCGATTCAGGGCACTTTAGCGTTGAAGAAAAACCAGTAGAAATTGCAAAGTACATTATCGACTTTATGAATAAGCTAGCTCAATAGTAAGCCTTTTATTTTGGTTTAGTATTTATAGCGAACATAAAAAAACGCTGAGGGTATAAACCATCAGCGCTTTATTAAGCTCAAGCTAAATCCACAAAAATCACATTTAATATGGATAAGTTATACTTTTATGTATTTAACCTTCTTCTTCAATAAGCGACTCTAGTAGGTCGTGTATTTCAGCTTTAAGCTCTTTGTCTTCAATTTTATTGGCGCTGACTTTAGCATTTTGAAGGTTTTTAATAGCTTCATCTTTTTGGCCAAGCTCAAGCTGTAATGTAGCCATTGAAAAAGAAACCGACGACATGTGATCTTTGTTATTAATCGCAATCGACTTTTCTAATGCTTTTTCGTAAGTAGTAATTGCCTCTTCTAACTCTTCGGTAAAATCAGCTAAAGTTTCCCATTGTACAGGGTGATCTTTTGGGGTGTTTTCGTTTTCAAAACAAATAGCTTTTAATTGAGCAAATAACGACTCAAACTTTTCACGGTTATTTTTGTTAGCCGCCGCCATTAAATCTTCTGCTAGATCATGTACCGCTTTATATACTTTTGTATTCATCATCACTGGTTATCCTTTAATGCAGCTAAACTCATTTACTCACTCAATTTAGCTAAAATGTATCATTACAGTCATTATAAAACGTATTTAAACAACTGATTTATTTAATTTGGTGTATAGCGTAATAATACATTATTAATGAACATCGCGTAGGCGTTAAACACTCTGAGATTAAACTTTATCGCAATTACTCTTGGTAAACTTACACGCTGAATAAACTTGCAACCCAATCCAACGTAAAAATGGTCGTAAAGACTTTAAGTGCAATGACAACTAAAAATAATAGGATGATTGCCGCTTTAGCTTTGCTACTTTTAAGATTGTTCCAATACAATAGCTTTGCATTAAACTCTGTTTTTAACTTAGTGACAGCCTCCTTCATAATAACGCCCTGCTTAGGTATCTGCGCTCAGCAACATTTAACAATCACACAGTTGCTCAAGCGGGGTTTGTAATATTTTTCGCTACCTTTAGAGTAAACCATTAAATAAAGCCTGTACTATATAAAATGTAACAAAGGGTTTTAACTTAAGTTATTGTATCTAACTATTGTTTACACACCCAAAAATTAAAGGATGGGTAAATTCAGTAGAGCGTTAATAATAAATTTGGTGCTACACTAATAACTAACTTAAACTCGTTAACAGCCAACCAAATTAGCAAATTATGAAAGAATGCAACCAGTGTGGTAAATGCTGTATTAAATATGGCGGCGGCGATTTAAGCGCAACGAAAGAGGAAATAGATTTATGGGAGCTCTTTAACCCCGAAATTTATGAATACGTTAAAAACAACGAAATTTGGTTTGACCCAAAAACAGGCTTAAGACTTCAAGTGTGCCCATTTTTAGAAATTGCGCCTAAAAAAGATCCTCTCGCTAAAAATATGTATACCTGCAGTATTTACCTCGACCGCCCAGAGGACTGTCGCCACTACCCAAGCCTCATTCCTGAAATGATCAGAGACGAATGCGAAATGATTGAACCTATCGACATAAAAAATCAAACCAGGGCTCAACATAAACTAGATATACTTATGATTGATAGTCGGTAACTCTCTTATAAACTGCAACAGGTTATTGGTTATTTTTTTATTTTTAAATAAGAGTAAACGTGTATACCAACAACCTATAGCCACAACAATAGAGCCAAAGCAAATTACAAATAAGGGTATTATAGGCTCATTCCATCCCATTGGAATAATTATAATAAATGGAGTTACGCTCGCTAAAAGAACCATAGGTAAATTAAAAACATTAAATTTTTTTAATAAAATTGATATTGGTACCCCATAAACAAGTAGTGCGGGATAAACATAAAATAAGCTTCCGCCAACCATTAAGGCATCTGTTTTCTTTTCGGCCAATAGCACAAGTAAATATAATACACATAAAGATCAATCACTAATGCATACGAATTATGCCATCTATTTTTAAAATTTAATAAGACTTCTGTGATAATTAAAGATTGTCTATGAATTTAAAAAGCGGACGAATAACAACTAAGGCCACTAATAATTAGTGACCTTGCTTTTTATATCATAACAAATAGTTAGTTTTTTAAATTAAATATCATCACTGTACTCAAACGCTTGGAGCGTCACGCTGCTAACAAATCCGCCATCATCAGGATATGTAACTAATATTGTATTATTGGTTTTTAACAGCTCGTTTGGTACTTCGATTTCTAGCATACTAAATACTTGTGGGCGAAATACTTGCTCATCACCGGCATAATCGGTTGGTACAGTAACTAAAGTGTCATTTACTTTAACGATAGGTTGTTGAGCTAAATCATGCTCTCTACCAAAACTTAAACGCAATATACCTTTACCATATTCACTTATTTTTACATCGTTAATGTTAAATTTAAGCGCTGTATTGGCTTTAATTGCCTGTTTGTAGGTTGTTGCATAGTATTTATGCTCGTCAGACTCAGCAATAATTTTTATATTGTCGCTGAACGTATATTCAATAATTACTGTGGCTTCTGCGCCTATGTTAATGCTTTTTGGTAACTCATTTTTTACACCAATATTTTGTGATGTTGTTGTTAGTGTTGGCTCACCATTAGCAAAGTGCAAGTGCTTAATTTTAATGTTATTAATCGGATTGCTTGGTAGCTCTATTAAATTTAGCAAGGCGCTATTAGCACTTGTTTCTAAATTACTGATAATTACATATGCTTTGTTATTGTTTACATAACTATCTACTAGTAAGTCGGCTTCGTTTGATTCAGTATTAACACGTGTGCCATTTACATCTGACCACAATTGATAAAATTTAATAATGTCGGTGAATACATATTCATCGCCTGTTTCACCTGTTTTTTCGTCATTGTGGCGTAGTAAGCGCCAAGCATAATCGCGTCCCTCATTACCACTCCACTCTGCTTTTGCTAAACTAAATGGAATGGCTTTAAGTATGAGATTAGGTTTAGCCATAAATTGCATCATCATAGGGCTAAACGATTTCATAGTTTGCCAGTCATTTATTGCAGTCCATGGCGTTGCTTCTGTTTTATGGTCACGCCCGCCGTATTCCGAAATCATGAAAGGTTTTACCTTACCTAGTTTAAGCTTTTCGTATTGCTCCATCATATCCATAGTGGCTTCTATACGGGCTCCTTTAAAGTTAGCAACGCCTTTATCGCGGTTTAAGTAGCCAAAGTCGTAAAGGTGAATCGAAAAATAATCCATGTATTCACCGCTGGTATCTAAAAATAGCTTCATTCGCTCATCCCAACGATTAAAATTGTTATCGTCAAACCATGGAAAAGCAGTGGTGTACCCACCAATCTTAATACTTGTATTAACTTTTCGTATGCCTTGGGCTACTTCGTTATGAAAAATAAATGTATCGATAGGCTTACCGTGATGTACATCAACAAGTTCGTAAAGTGGCTCATTAAGTATTTCAAGGTATTGTGGGCGTGCTGGGCCTTTGTTCGGTCCTTGGTTGTCATTTCGATAAAATTCATTTACAAAATGTCCCATGTATTGACCCACGGCATCGGTATTAGCAAAGCTCCATTCGCCTTTGCCTTTATGATTACCAATCCAAAACTGATTAATTTGCCCGCCTATCATTACATGGGCTCTATTGTCGTATTTATGAAGCTTCGACAACGTTTTACCATAATAATCTTCGCGAGCAGTTTTGCCATAAGCAGCGATACTCTCAGGGCTTGCGTACCCTAGATTATTTGGGTTTTGCTCAACTTGAGTCGCGTAATACGGCATAGAACCGTTATCACGACCAAAGTACACATCAAGGTCGTTAAGTAAGTAGTCGAGCTTATCTTCTTCCCCCTTCCAATCGGTTGTTGTTAGCATCGAGTGCATAACAATATATTTACTTCTATCAAAGGTTGATAGGCCGTCAATACTTCGCTTTACGTTTAAATTTACGGATACTTCTGGCTGTGCGACTAAATTGCATGATGCAGTACATGCAAATGCAATTAAAAGTGAGCTAATGACTTTCATGGGTTATCTCCTTATTTTAATTGTGTGTGAGTTTTGCTTTCTAATTGAGCAAAAAAGATCATAGTTTTAGCTACATGTTCGTGCCAATACTCCCAGCAATGGGTGCCTGCAAAAATATCGAACGTATGAGGAACATTTTCATCAACTAGCTTTTTTGCAAGCGCAGTATTAGCACTAAAAAGTACATCGTCTTTTCCGCAATCAAATCGCAGTGGCGGTAATGTCTTTTTATTCGCGCTCAATGTTTTAAACACGTCGCCTTTGTACTTATCAGTGGTTTTTTTTAGTGGCTTTAGAGTGTGTTCATCAACAAAGTGATTAAAGTCGTCAAGCTCAGTAATTGATGAATGCGCTGATATACCGCTAAAAATAGTTGGATGCTTTGCACCTAAACATAATGCTCCATACCCTCCCATTGAAAGGCCCGTAATATAAATATTTGATGAGCTCGAGCACATTGGTTGAGTTTGAATAACAGCGCTAATCACATCATCAACTATCCATGCTTCATAATCTGCATTTTTAAGTGGCAAATACCCGCTGCCCTCGGCGTGCGCGCCATCTGATGGCATCACTAATACAAACTCGTTAAGGCCACTGCTACGAAGCTGCTGATACACTTTATGTACACCCCCTAGCTGGCTCCACACCCAGTGGCTACCATACACACCATGCAGTAATACAATCATAGGTACATTTTTATTACTGGTTGCTTCTTGGTAAATGCTTATATCACCTCGCCCTTTTAAGTGGCTGCTATACGCGGTTAGCGTTACAAAGTTATCAGCGGTGTAGCTGCTATTTGATATTTCTAAATGATGAATTGCCATTTTATACTCCTTTAATCATCAAACACGACGACACCTTTAGCGATACGCCCTGCTAGCATGTCGTCAAAGCCTGTTTGTAACTCATCTAACGAGTAAGTTTTTGTGACTAGCTCATCGAGCTTGAGCTTTTTTGCGTCATAAAGGTCTAGTATTTGAGCAAAGTCGCGCTTAGGATTACATTGCCCGTAGAGCGGATTTATATAAATTTTATCCCATTCAAATAGTTCGCAATCAAAATCTATTTTTTGCTCAATGCCACTCACTTGCACCGCAACGCCCGCGCTGCGTATTAATGCTAATGGCGCTGAACCAAGTGCCGGCACTGCTGTACACTCAAAGGCATAATCGGCTCCGCGACTATTTGTTAGCGCTTTAACTTCGTTTATCATGTGAACTAAATCAGGGTCATACTTTTTAGCAAGTACGGTATGTGTAGCACCAAATGCTTTAGCTTGTGTTAATCGCTCCGGTGACAAATCAATTGCTATTATTTTAGCGGCGCCTGAAATTGCAGCCCCTTGTATTGCATTTAGTCCTACGCCTCCACAGCCTAATACGGCCACTGAAGAACCTGCTTTTACTTTAGCTGCATTAACCACTGATCCATAACCGGTCATTACGCCGCAACCAACAATACTTGCACTTGGAAAAGGAATGTCACTGTGTATTTTTATAACTGCAGCAGCCTTAACGACGGTGTATTCGCTCATCGTACCTAAATGAAATGAGCGCTCTAAGCTATTGCCATTATGCTCACACGCTTGTTTACCTGCGTGTCCGCATAAACCATTGCCAGTTACGGGGCTATTTACTTCACAAATATGTAAATTACCCTCTTGGCACTGGAAACACTCACCACACGGAATTGCCCAATTTAGTATTACTTTATCGCCGATAGTAAATTCCGTTATACCTTCGCCCAACTCAACAACGGTTCCTGCGCCTTCATGACCAATGATAAATTTTTTATTCCACGTTTTAATTGAATCCCAATCTGTATGACAAATACCTGAGGCTTTTATTTTAATTTTTACTTCGCCAGCACTTGGTTTTCCGACATTAACGGTATCGAAGAAAAAACCGCCTTTTCCATCTGCAATTGCAGCTTTTGCCTTGTACATGTAGACTCCTAAGTCTCTAAATATAAGTATTATGTTATGAAGCAACCGACAATTTACTGTGAACCGTTTTGTATAAAAGACGGTTACGATTTCGAAATTCATCATGTAAGTTATCTTCAGCACGATAGCTATTCATGTTTTATGCACTTTCATCAGGTGCATGAATTTATATTTTTTGAACAAATTGACGGCACTTATTTTTATCATCAAGGTGAATCGATTCTTTCTGATTTTGAGGCCGTTTTTACACCCGCTATGGAAACCCACGACTTTGCTTTAAATCCGCGCCCTAAATCTTGGTATATTGTGCAATTTATGCCTGAACGCCTTAATAATCAGGCCTTACAAGAATTTATAGAATTACTAAAAACTGGTTTGCATTTAAGCTTTAGCATTGAAATACAAAAAAGGATTCATAAGTTGCTCGCTTGGATGCTTAGCGAATTTAACGAAAATCCTAAAAGTAAAACCTGTGCTCAACTGTTTGATAGCTTAATCACTATGGTGTGCGAATATGGTAAAAGCAGTTTATCTAAGCAGCAAACGTCATTAAGTAGCTCAGCAAGTTTTAAAAAGCTTGCTCCGGTAATTAATGAGCTTAAAACAAATAACGGCCTTAACCTGTCACTTGAGCAAGCCGCAGCCCTTTGCCATTTATCACCTTCGTATTTTTCAAGGGTATTTAAGAAGCACTTTAGAGTGCCTTATTCCGACTACCTAATTCAGCACAAGTTATATAATGCCGCACGGTTACTCGGGCAAAGTGATGTTTCGGTGACTGATATATCTTACGATTTAAGCTTTTCTAGCCCGTCGTATTTTATTAAGCAGTTTAAACATCACTTTAAAGTGACTCCGCATCAGTATCGACAGCAGTTACGCCTGAAATAACTGAGGCTTTGCAAGTGCTATAGTCAAATTGTTCAATACCTGTTTGTTTACCTTTAAACCTTGCTTAATAGCCTGTGTGCCAAGTACATAGGCCTTTGCATAATTAACAGCTTCCACACAAAGCAGTGTGTCGTTATTAAAGTACCAAAGTGAAAATTGACCGGGAGCTTCTTGGCGCTTAATAATCTCGTTATAGCCTTGTGATAAACCTACTATTTGTAATTTATATTCGTATTGATCTGACCAAAACCAAGGGAGTGCAGGAGCTGACGTATTATTTTTAGCTAAAAACTGCGCAGCAACTTTAGCTTGGTCAACTGCGTTTTGTACCGACTCAAGTCTGATCCAACGATTATAAATTTTATTAAAATGAATAGTGCAATCACCAATTGAGTAGATATCAGGGTGTGATGTTTGGCATACGTCATTTACTTTTATGCCTTGATCAACCACCAGCTCAGCATCTGTTGCAAGTTGTGTATTTAGCCTTACACCTACGCCAATTAAAATAAAATCGGCGGGATACTCACTGCCATCACTACATTGCACATAATGTTTATTGTTTGTGTGCTTAATTTGTACAATATCTTTTGCTGTTTGCAGGTCTACCCCCTTCGCGTTGTGTAAATCAGTTAAAAAGTCAGACATAGCAGATGATGTGACTCGCGATAGTATTTTTTCTTGTTTTTCGATAACCGTTACTTTAGCGCCAAGTGCAATAAAGGATGACGCCGATTCAAGGCCGATATAACCTCCACCAATAATCACCACTTCTTTGTTAGTGCTTGCACTTAGCGCTTTTTTTATTGCTACGGCATCACTATGTGTTCGCATTGCGAAATATTGAGAGGTGCCATATTCATCTACAGTTTCACTAAGGCCTGTAATTGGAGGAATAAAAGCTGAGCAACCGGTTGCGATTACTAATTTATCAAATGCTAGATGCTTATTATTTTCAAGAGTAACTATTTTGTTATCTTTATTAATTGCAGTAACACGCTCACCTAAACATAAATCTATATGGCTATCTGTGTAGGATTTTTGCACCTTTAAAGGTATTGATTTTACCTCTAACGATTGCAGCGTTTTTTTAGACAGCGGTGGCCTGTGATATGGCAGTTCAGGATCGCTATCGAGTAATGTAATTTTACCCAGCCAACCTTGCTGGCGTAAGTTAAATGCAAAGTTAACGCCGCCATGGCTTGCACCAATAATAACAACGCTTTGCTGCAGTGAGTTTGGCTCTAATTGTGTGTTTTGCATAATGCTGTACCCGCTTTTAATTGGCTACTCTGAAGGTCATGCCATCAATATTTTCAGACACCTCAATTTGGCAACATAAACGGCTGTATTGCGTTACGTTATCGTCCAGCTCTAGCATGTCGCTTTCTATCTCATCGGGTGTACCTACTTTTTTAAAGTCATCCGGTGTTAAGTAAATATGACACGTTGCACACGAACATACACCGCCACAATCACCATCAATACCAGCAACACCATTTGCTGATGCCAGTTCCATTAGCGAGCCACTGTCGCCTTCTACTTCAACTGCATCGTTTGTTTTGGTTATAAATATTACTTTCGCCATCGTATTAATCCTCTACTTTTACTTGTTACTGTATTTATTTAACTATTTTCTACGGTGTTTTTATTTTGATTTAAAGCTAACGTGCAGACAGTTAAAGCCAACCTTTCTTGAAAACTCACCGAGTTTTTCAATATTTTCATCTGCTTTTATTGTCTCTATTTGAGCAACTTTATTAGCAAGCGATAACACTAGTTGACGTAAAATTTGGCGGGCATGCGTTGCGCCCAAACAATTGTGATGGCTAAAACCAAAACTAATATGCGGGTTAACTTTTCGATCGAAGTCGACATTGTTAGGGTTTTTGAATACCTTTTCATCGCGATTAGCCGACGCCCAACATAACGAAACTCGTGTGTCGGCTTTTATAGCGTGCTCACATACGCTTGTGTCTTGCGTAGCGACACGGCCCATTTGCGTAAGCGGCGCAAAATAGCGAATTAATTCTTCTACGGCCCTGTTTAATATTTCAGGCTCATCATCAATACGCTTTAAATCGCTGATGTTTTCGCTAAAGTAGGCAATAGAGTTTGTGATCGCGTTTATAACGGTGTCGCGCCCCCCTGCAAAGGTGAGGATCATCACACCTTTTACTTCTTCTTTACTCAGCTTTTTACCGTTCGCCTGTGAATTTAAAAGCACTGAATATAAATCATCACCCGGGATTGCAATGGCGTTTTCTATTTGCTCATCAATGTAGTTGTATAGAATATTGGCTTTATCGCCATCAAGGTCACTGTCTTCACTTCTAAATACATGAGTACCCCAATCTATCCATGTTTGTGCTTTATCCATTGAGGTATTAAGTAACAGCGTTAACGCTTTAGATTGAAGTGGTAAAGCAAATTGTGACACCACATCAAACGACTCTGCTTTAAAGGCGTTTTCAATAGTTTCATCAATAATGGTTTGTAAACGCGCTTGGTAACATTCATCTAATGGGCGTTTAAACCAAGGGTTTAATAATTCACGAAAGCCACCGTGCTGAGGAGGGTCTACTTCAAACGGAATTTGGCGTGTTTCACGTATTGCCACTTCTGATGGAATTACAATACGTCCAGGTTTAGCACCCGATTGAAAAACAGCACAATTATGCGCTGTTTTTCGTACATCTTTTAAGCCTAAGATCATATTTACAGGATCGTTTTGGTCATCCATTTGACCCATTCCTGTTACTTTTCGTTGCTGTGCAAACGCATCGGGAAACTCGCTAATACCAGTTACTTTTGACGTCATAATGAAACCTAATTTCTATTATTAATCTATTTTTGTTACACCATTTTAATCGCAACTTTATTATACAAATACACGGATTTTGCTTAAAAATGGTAATTTGATGCTCTTTATTGCTATTTTAAATATAAAAAAGCCAGCAATTAAAGCTGGCTTTTGACGGAGTTGTGAGAGCCCCTAACTAATTAATTTAAAATCTAGGTAATGAAGCTATTTTCGGTGTGAATTGCAACCAACAGTTTTACAGCAGACTAAGCAATTTGGGTTTGTGTAAAAAAATCAATATTTGCAATGGCAATAACTATTTACCTTTATAAAAGCGTCCACAAAATCAGTACTCATAAATTAAAACTTATGACAAAGAGATTATCATTCATTCCTTGATAAATAATTTCTACACTGAATTTGTGGACACACAACAACTCTTTTCTTTTATTACTAATTTTTCTAGTTACGACTGTTTAATTAAATGTGTTCTCATTAGTTGAGGGTCAAATTCTACACCCGTCCCAATTATATCTGGCGCGCACGCTTGCCCATTTTCAAGCTTTAAAGGACGTGTTGTATATTCATCTATAGGGAATGAATGAACTTCTAAAAAACCAGCGTGAGGCTGAGATGCCAACAGTGATACATGTAGTTCATGCATGCCATGGCTACAAATAGGTAAATTATGGGTATATGCCATACTCGCTACATGTAACCACCCTGTTATGCCACCAATATTTGATGCATCTGGTTGTAAAAAACCTAATTTAGCTTGGTCAATCGCATAGCCAAATTCGTGCAATGTATGTAAATTCTCACCCATTGCAAGCGGTATCGAAGTAGCTTGCGCTATACGAGCAAAGCCTTTGTAATCATCAGGTATGGTAGGTTCTTCAAACCAAGTAATGTCGTATTTTTCAATTGATTTGGCAAAACGAATAGCTTGCTCGACACTCATTGAATAATTAGCATCTACCATAAGCGTTTTATCTTCGCCAATTAGATCTCTTACTGCGGCTACGCGTTCTATGTCTTCTTTAAAGTTGGGTTTACCTACTTTAATTTTTACTGCATTAAAACCACGCTGCAGGTAACCACCTATATTATTAAGCAGCTTTTCTTGGCTAAAGTTTAAATCTATTCCACCCGCATAACATTTTGTTTGATTACAGCTACCGCCCGCGACTTGCCATAATGGCGCGTTTAAACGCTTACATTTAATATCCCACAGCGCTATATCGACTGCAGATATGGCAAAACTAAGTAAACCACCACGGCCAACATAATGAAGTTCCCACTGTAATTTGTCCCAAATTGCCATGATAGACATTGAACTTTGTCCAATTAGACCAGGCTTAATTTCATCGTTAAGAAGTGAATAAATTGCACGACCACCTTTACCGCCAGTGTAGGTATACCCCATCCCCTCATAACCATCATGAGTTATAATATGCAGTGTAATAACTTCAAAGTGAGTGTGATCACCGTGCTTCGCATCACTTAGCACTTCAGCTAACGGAATTTGGTAATACTCGACTTTTACACTTTTAATTGTTTGTGATGATACTTTCATTAAGCCACCGAATTAGTTTACATAACACTGTTCATTGTTAACAATCTACAACAGCTAGTGATCGTTGTAAAGTCTATCTTGTTAAATAAAACGAAATTAACTTAGTTAAATATTAATGCATTCGTGTTTTAGTTTATGAAACTACACACGTTATCGCTGTGTTTAAAACGGTTTGAAATTAGCTATAGAAAAAGCGAAGTTATTTTAAATCAAGTGCAAGTAGTTGCGTATGCGCTGTTATATAAACGCGATTTTGTGATTGATTAAACGTTAAATTAGCACTAATATTTGGCATTTCAATTTGAGCTAATAGCTCAGCGTTTTTATTAAACAGCCATAACCCGTTAGGTCCAGTTGCAAAAATAACCCCACTTTTATGTACCTTTAAACCATCCGGTAAACCTTTGTCGTGCTTAGTTACTGATGGTAATTCATAAAATAATGATTTACTTATCACTGCCCCACTATCGTTTAAATGATACTGATACCATGCGGGTTTATTTGCATTGGATGCTGCTACATATAAGGTTTTATTATCAGCTGATAATGCGACCCCATTAGGATAAATAAGATCACGATCTAGCAAGGTAAGCTCCCCTGTATTTTTAAGTGAGTATACTCCCTGAAAATTAAGCTCTTTACTTTCGTCATCTAATTGATTGGGCAAACCATAGGGGGGATCGCTAAAATAAAGCGTGCCGTCGTCATTAAAAGCACCATCATTAGGGCTGTTAAATTTTTGCGTATTGAAATGACTAACTATGTGTAAGTATTTTGATTTTGGCACACTCAATGATGCCTTCATTTTTGATATTACACGTGAGCGCGATTGTAAAAGCACAAGCTCATTTTGCTTATTCACAATTAAACCGTTTGAATAGCCGCTGTGTGCTAAATACAAACTTGCTCCTTTGCCTGGAGTGTATTTATATACCTGATGATTAGGTATATCAGAATATAATAAATACCCTCCTTGGTTGATCCAAACAGGCCCCTCTAGCCAAGCATAACCCGAGGCGAGGGTTTTAACATGGCTATTTAAGTTAAGCACTTCAAGCGCTTGCTCATTAAATATTTTGTAGGGGCCTTGCTCGAATAAAAGTGTGTTACTTTGCTTAGCAGATACACCCAAACATAAAACACACAATGCGCTTAGTATATATTTAATTTTTAGCATTGTTATACCTACGTTCATACAACGATTTATTCATGCTTTTAGCTGCATCTACAAGCGGTTTGTATGGAATATCAGCTACATTTACAAAGCCTACATTGTAGTTTTCACCATCGTATGCTCGTCCGGTTAGTGGAGAATCGATGTATTGAAACCAATGCGCACCAACAAAATATGGGTTGTCTATAACGCTATTCATGTATTTTTTATATTTAGTACCACGCTCTTGCTGAGATTGAGTATGTATAAGTCCTGGATTTAATAAACCAGAATCAAGCGCACCATTATGAAATTCACCTATAATGCTTGGCATGTTTATATCTGATAAAAACGCCCAAAAATCTTCGTTTAATCCCTCCCGGTAATAGTTATAGCTCATCACATCTACATGCGCGGCAGCGGCGGCTCTTATTTCAGGCGTCATACCCCAATCGGCAAAACGTGCCCCCATATTTAACTGATTTGGAAGGTGTTTAGCAATAGCCGCGTCTACCACGGCAAAATACTGATTAGCGTAATGAAATAACATAGTAGATAAATCTTCATTAGTTTGCTCGTTAAACTGCGTAAGTGCGACGCCTGCAGCAAACTCATCCCATGAGGCAAGGCGTATATTCCATGCTTCATTCAGTTTGCTAATTTTGCTGTACTTATTTTTCATTAAGGTAACAAATTGTGCTTTAGTCGGGCTATTTTGGGCGTTATTTTTAAGTGTATTAATAGCAATACCATAACGTGCGGCGTCAGAATTCATCATGCCCCAGCTTTTTTCGTTATCAATAAATACACCAACACACCAAGGGCTGTTTTTAACTTGTTGGGCTACTTTTGCAAGCGTTACATCAGCGCGCTCAACAAATAAGGAATCAAATGGGTCAGGTAATGGGCTCCAGTAGTCGTTACCACTGCTTACCGTTTTAAAATTACCAATGATCCACGCATTAGCAAAATAAGGTAATTTATTAGTATGGTAATAATCTTCTTCTATCCAATTACCAAATGAAGTAAAACCCCATGAAAGCATGCGTTTCACTGTGGTGTTTTGCCACTGTTTCATTAAATTGTTATTATTGTTGGCTTGATATTTTCGCTGTAAATTAGCGCGATAAAAGCTAAATGTTTCACCTCTTTTAATTGCACCACTGTGAACTTCGCGCCTATAGCCGTAATTATCTGCTAAAGGGTTATTTTGCTCGGGTAACCAATTAAACATATCAGCTCTAAGTGCTGAGCTTTTATAGCGTGTTGGCCACGCTGCCTCTGGGGCTGGGCTTAACCCAAGAGAATCCTCTGGTGTTAAATCACCAGCTTCACGCTGTTTTATATAGCTTTGATCAAAATCGTAACCGGTTATGGTTGAAGTATTTGCCATACGAACGTTATCAATGCCGGTTGAAAAAAACAGATGACCTTCTGGGTCGACTAAACTCCATTTCCCTTTGTATTTTTCGGTTCTAAAATATCCCGTTGCCTTTAATTGTGGGCCGTTTTTCCAGCCACTATATTTAGAACGTCCTTTCATTGGTGAGTTTTGTAAGTTAATTTGCTCTTTTTGAGAAATAACTTGTAGCTGCTCTGTTGAAGATACTTTGTTGGTAAAGTCTAATTTTGCATTTTGCCCAAATTTATCAACTAACCCTTTAAGATAGTGAGTATCAAAATTAGCTGGTTTGATTAAGCGAACGTTATCTATTAAAAAACGTTTATCCTCAAGTAATCCCTTTACTCCAAATGATACTTTAACAATGCTACTTACATCGATATTTTTTTGTCCGCCTCTATAAACTATTGGCGTATAACTGCTCTTCCAACTTGGTGGGTTTGAGCGAATACCTGAATTAACATTCAAATTTACGCCTTTTAATTCTATATAATACGTGTTTTGAGACTGAGCAGGCACAACAACACTTCGAGTTTGAAATTGTCCCGACTTGTCTATTGTCTTTATGTATAGGTGAGTAGAAACCTCATCAGGGTTTTGTATATCAAGTGCAAGGGCAAAGTTTCCTGTTGCTTGCCAATCCCATCCTTTTGGATTAATGAATTCAAAATCACTTTCTACATTAGATTTAGATTTTAATGTAACCGCTAGTTTATGGTTTCCACCTTCCTTTATTAATGTACTAAAGCCATTAATTGTATTTATATATTGGCTGTAATTATCCTGTTCAAAATCAAAAATTATATGCTCTTTTTTTAATGGAGTGGCCCCTTTAGTTAAATCTTGATCTGAAGCTTTCGCATTGTGACACCCTGCAAGTACCGATAAACAAAAAAACGAGGATGCTAATTTTACACTGTAAGGATTGAGAAACATGTTGGCCTACTATTGTGCGTGTTTAAATGTGTACTTTTGAGCAATAATTGATAGCTAAAAAGCGTTAAAACTACACAAGATAATTACACACACGACGATATAAAACAATTAACTGTTAACAATACAGTGAATTTTAGAAGCGTTATATAATAGAGGGAGCTATTAAAAAATATAAATTATAGATAAAAAACATAAAATTCAATACTTTAAACACTACTCTCCATAATCATTAGCAGATATTCTTTGAGGGTACTACGAGTAGGTTTGTTACAGTAAAGTAGAGTTAATGCCAGATTAACTTCTATAGTAGAGCAAACAGTTTATCGGCACTTTTAGTGGTTTGAACGCAAAATACAAAGTTATACTATAACATTGTTGATTCGCTAATTTTGCGGTGTTATATTATATCACAACATAATAACCACGAACCAATATATCCATGACAAAGTTAACATTAATCTCCTCTGCTATTTTTTCTGTTTTATGTTCTCAATCAGCTTTGGCTGCAACCGTTACCGGTAAAGTAATGGATGATAAAAATCAACCAATTAAAAATGCCTCTATCCATGTCCATGGCAAAAACCAAAGCGTTAAAAGTAATGATTTAGGCGAGTTTGCTATCGATATAGATGCAAACAGCCAATTACATATTAGTAAAGACAACTACATAGACTCTCGTATTGCTGTTACCGAATCTTCAAATAATCTGTCTGTGTCACTTAAACCAACATCGGTTGAAACAGTGGTTGTTTATGCCTCTGCACTTCATAAGAACAGCCTAGAAATGATATCGCCAGTAAGCGTGCTCTCAGGTGATGAATTAAGAAATAAATCTAAACCAACACTTGGCGAAACTCTTAAAGGTTTACCAGGCGTAAATGCAAGTTACTTTGGCCCTGTATCATCAAGCCCAATTATTCGAGGTTTAGATGGCCCTCGCGTTAAAATTACACAAAATGGATTAGATGCCAGCGATGCGTCGCGTATTGGCCCAGACCACGCGACATCAAGCGACAGCCTAGCGGCAGAGCAAATTGAAGTGTTGCGCGGTCCAAGTACCCTACTTTATGGCTCTGGTGCAATTGGTGGCGTTGTAAACGTGGTTGATAACCGTATTCCTACTAGCAATATCGACGAGCTTACAGGCGCTGCTGAATACAGCCACGATACGGTGTCAAATTCAAACACCGTAGCAGCAAAACTTGAAACAGGTAATGAAGGCTTTAACTTTCATTTTGATGGTACTAAGCGCAGCGGCGATGATTACCAAACACCGACCTTTACTATTGCCGACGATGATGG
This sequence comes from Pseudoalteromonas sp. SA25, assembly GCF_011378705.1. Lineage (NCBI taxonomy): Bacteria > Pseudomonadati > Pseudomonadota > Gammaproteobacteria > Alteromonadales > Pseudoalteromonadaceae > Pseudoalteromonas > Pseudoalteromonas sp. SA25. The sequence goes on from NZ_WTKV01000010.1 coordinate 129,837, forward strand.
CGATGTTGAAACCGAAAGCTCGGTAGAAAATACTTTTATTGATAGCGAAACACTCAACTTTGGTACCAGCTATGTTGGCGATCACTTAACGATTGGTTTTTCTTACGGTAGCATTGAGACTGATTACGGTATTCCTGGGCATGAGCATCATCACGATCACGAAGGTGAAACTGAAGAAGAGCATGCAGAACATGAAGATGAAGCTACTGAAGAGCCAGTTTACGCACATTTAGAGCAAGACCGCTGGCAAGGGCTTGTAAGTTACGCTCTTCATAATAACTGGATTGAAACCATCAACCTACGTGTTGGCTATACAGATTATTCACACAGCGAAATTGAAGATGGCGAAATTGGTACTACTTTTAAAAATAAAACGACTGAAGCACGTTTAAATGTAGAGCATAAGTTTGCTGATTGGCACGGAATGATGGGCTATCACTACAGCGATTCTGACTACGATGCAATTGGTGAAGAAGCATTTACACCCGCGAGTGTAACTACAACTAACGCATTATATTTACTAGAAGAGCGTGAATTTGGCGACGTGACAATAGAGCTTGGTGCACGTGTAGAAGATTACAAAATTGAAAGCCAAATCACGGCACACGAACATAGCCACGATGAAGTAGAAATAGATCATAGCGACGAAGAAACTATTGGATACAATAAAAGCTTTACCAATTTAAGCGCCTCTGCCGGTGCCATTTGGCAGTACAAGCCGGGTCATAGTATTGCGACAAGTATTTCTCATTCAGAACGAGCACCACTTTCGGCAGAGCTTTTATCAAATGGTTTACACATTGCAACTGGCACTTATGAGCTAGGTCTTGGTTACAACATTGAAGATAATGAAGCGCATTTTGAGCCAGAAAATATCAAGCAAGAAACTTCAACAAACCTAGATTTAAGCTTTAGGCGTTTTAGCGGTGATTTTGGTTACACCGTTAACTTTTTCTATAACGATATTAAAAACTTTTATTTCCAAGAAAATACGGGTTTAGTTTACGATGAAGAAGATGGTTTAGAATCAGCTATTGGTGCACATGACGATGCTGTTGCGGTTTATCAGTTTACAAGTAAAGACGCAGAGCTTTATGGAATTGAGTTTGACGCACATTACCAAGTAACCCCAAGCGCTATGGTTAAAGTATTTGGTGACTCAACTCGTGCAAAACTAAAAGACGACGAAGGCAATTTACCGCGCATCCCTGCCAATAAATTAGGCTCTGAGTTACAGTACGATTTAGGTGACTTACAACTAACACTGACGGGTACTCATTACTTTGATCAAAACGATGTAACTGCATTTGAAACAAAAACGGACGGCTATACGTTATTTGATGCACAAGCTAATTACCAATTAGGTTTAGGCAGTGTAGATGCACAGCTTTATATAAACGTGGATAACATTACTGATGAGTTAGGCTTTGTGCATAGCTCATTTATTAAAGATAAAGCCCCACTACCTGGCAGAAACTTCCGCTTTGGTGTTCGTGGTTATTTTTAATAATTAAAAATAGTTTTTAGTTTATATATTTACAAACCGCATTTTATTAATGCGGTTTTTTTATTTTTAGAATATATAATATCAACACGCAGTTATACTTAATCGATTTGAAGGATTAAACCTGATGCTAACTGCGTTAAGAATTTCTGATATACGACTGCATGGATGCAGGAGGTAGAGCAATGCAAGAGCAATTAGTGGTAACAACTAAACAACGAAATTTTTGCCTTGTTACCGACACAATTTTCTTAGCGAAAAATAGATCACTTAGTTAAGCTAATTGGTATAAAACACTTAAATTACAGACACAAAAAAGCCGTATTCAAATTGAATACGGCTTTTTAAATTCTTAAATTAAAATTTATTTAATTTAAGAAATGATTTCGTGTAGCTCAACATCAAATACAAGCGTTGAGAAAGGTGCGATTGCAGCACCTGCGCCACGTTCACCATAAGCAAGCTCATGAGGAACGTAGATACGCCATTTAGTACCTACAGGCATCATTTGTAATGCTTCAGTCCAGCCTTTGATCACGCCACCAACTGGAAATTCAGCTGGTTGACCGCGCTCGTATGAGCTATCAAACACAGTACCGTTAATAAGTGTACCGTGGTAATCAACACGTACTGTAGACTCAGCTGTTGGCTTTTCGCCTTCGCCAGTTGCTAGTACTTCGTATTGAAGACCAGACTCAGTTACTGTGATTTCAGGACGTTTTGCGTTTTCTTCTAAGAATGAAATACCTTCTGCAGAAAGTACTTTAGACTCTTCTTCACGACGAGCTTGAATCTCTTCGTTTATTTTTTCAAATGCAGCTTGGATCTCAGGGATCTCAACTTGAAATGCGCTACCAGCGTACGCATCTTTCATGCCTTCAAATACTGAATTTAGGTTTAAGCCTTCAAAAGGATTAGACTTAAGTTGCTCACCCATTTGTAAGCCAATACCGTAACTTGCTTTTTCAGCATCTGTAGTAAAATTATCTGACATAATGTGTTTTTCACGTTTTGTTAGTTAAAAGACACGACTATGCTATCACAAAATAAACCGCGTTTGGGGCTAGTTTTTGCTGAGTTTTAGCTTAATTAGGCCAACAATATAACTACAAAGCGGCAAACTGAATAAAATTCCAACAAGTAGAGGCATTGTTAGTAATCCTGATTCGCCGAACAGTAAAAATGGCACTACAAGTAGCCCTATACAACCAATAAAAACAGAGCCAATAACTGGCCAATGCTTATCGTATTTGGTAATAAGATGGGCAGCTAAAACATTAAAACCAACACCATAAATTAAAGCGGTAATTAATGGATACTCTGGTTGAGCGTCTATAGCCATTTTTGCTAATAAGCTAATAGCACTTTGATAGCAGTAACCAAATACCGTCCATAATAAAAGATGTTTTATTAATTTCTGCGAGGTTGGTAGGTTTGTTGCCTTAGTCATTTAGAAACTCCACAAAGCAAAAAACCGCCCATAAGGCGGTTTTTTTAAATAATGGTGGAGAGATAGGGATTTGAACCCTAGATGGGCTATAAACCCATGCCGGTTTTCAAGACCGGTGCATTCGACCACTCTGCCATCTCTCCGCACGGCGCGAATAATATGGCTAAATACATAACTTGTAAAGAGCTAAATAGAAATTAATATAAAATATTAACATATTGGATAAAATAGACCCACTTTGTTCTTTTGTTAAGCTCTTCACTTTAATAAAAGTGTAGTTAATGGACTAAAGTTAAACACATTAATAATATTGTTTAGGTCTACGTGCAATCCAAGAGCAGATTAAACAAGCCAATATACTCAGTGCGGTAAAGGTAACGCCTTGAAAAATTAAATCGAATCGATTTAAATCATCACTTGGTACTACAACAAACATAAAAGCAGGTAGCACACTAAGCGATAAAACGTAGCAACATACTTTAAATGCACGCCCAAAGTCGAAACGTTTGGACTGGTGCATCCACCATGTTAACAACACAAGCATACCCATCGCTGAACCGGCTATAAAGTGTGATGCATTTGTGCTCATTGCAACATACAGTGTTACAAAAGCACCAATGATTCCCCAAATTGACCATGCTAGCCAATTCTCTTTTTCACGTAAAAATAAATTTCCCATAGTTTTCGTCTTCTTTATCGTTATTTTTATTAAGACTTTCCATAATGTATCAAAAAACAACCGATTAAAAAACAAACTGAAGAAGATTTTGTAAATTTAGTGCTTCCAAGCGCTTCTTACAGCCAAGTCATTAACTTTTAAATAATACTCTTTGTAACCTTAATGAATTATGACTATGTAAGTTGCGCAAAGTTCATACTATTTCACAAATTACTAAAATAGTTTTCTGGCTTATGGCGAGGCGACTTTTTACAATCGACTTCGGGTGTACCTATATATAAATACCCTACTATTTCATCTTGCTCATGTAAGTTAAGCGCTTTTTTAACCGCGCTACTTTGTGCAAAGTAGCCTGTGCGCCAAACACCGCCTAACCCTTGGGCAAATGCAGCTTGTTGCATCGCTAATACACTACAGCCTGCGCTTTGTACTTGTTCTATTCGAGGAACTTTTGGGTGTTCTTGATATTTAGCAATTGCTATTACAATCATAGGCGCACGAAGGGGAAGCTCTTTAGCACGGTTAATTACTTTTTCTTCTTGTTGCTCTGCCACTGCACTTTGATGGTAAATTTCACCCAGTTTATTGCGTGCATCACCTTGAGCAATAATGAACTGCCACGGTGCTATACAGCCATGATCAGGAACACGTAATGCTGCTTGCTTAATTATGTCGAGCTGCTCAGGCGTAGGGCCCGGCTCTGTTAGTTTAGAGTCTGATTGGCGGGTAAGTAAAAGCTCGATAGCGTTCATAACGATTCCTCAAAATTCAAAACGCTAGAGTAACATTTAAACCCTTAAAAAATAAATACCGAGAAATTAAAATGCAAAACGGCCGCAAAGGGTTAAGCTATACGGCCGTTAGTAAAGTAGATTAAATACGTTATTCTTTTACAATATTTCGCCTTAACCAGTAATCTATACTAACAAAACGCCCACCGCCCATAAAAAGCAAGCTAAGAAGCATAGCAAAATAAATTGCCGAAAATTCTATACCGTTGTTTAAAATAGACGGCTTGCCCTTTTCGTATAGATAATCAGGAAACCCGTGTTCTTCAACTAAGCCACGAATTTTACCTATTCGGTCTTGTACTTCTAGTGAGTTTTCAAGGCTTTCTTTAGCGCCCGGAATTGATAACCAATCGAGCACTTGCGCAGCACTTGTTTCTGGATTAGTTGGTGCTATTGCAAACCAACCGTTATGCCAATGCACTGAGGTTGCAGCGACAACCATTGTGAACATAAGTGGGATACTGACCAAGCGAGTTAAAAGGCCAAGTAATAAAAACCAACCTCCTAAAAATTCACTCCAGCCAGCTAAAAAAGCTAGTAAGTCAGGAAACGGCAATCCTAAACCCCATTCATTATTACCAAACCATTGAACTACATCTGGAGATGCTAAAAAGTTATCAAAGAAACCTTCTGTCTCACCGCTTATAGCAAGTTTGTTATAACCTGCAATGATCATAACAGGGGCTAAAATCAAGCGAAATAGCAATGCAGGTAAACCATCTAAAAATGATAGTTTACCCAATATTGCATCATAAAGATTGGTTAGTTTGTTCATGCGTATCCTGTGTGTTCACTGTTTATTAAGTTATAGACTATAAACAGCAAAGACCGCATGAATTGATAAACTATTTCAATTTATTTACAAAGGTTAAATACTTCTAGCGACCTGAAGAGCTTCAAAAATAGCGCGTTTAGCATCAATAGCAGCAGCTAGTTTAGCTCCGCCTATAACATGTACCTTTGCGTTATCTGTGTAATTTTCTAGCACTTCGTTGTTAGAAACCTGGCCAATACAGGCAATAACCGTGTCTACTGGCAGCACTTGAGTTTCACCAGCAACATTAATGGTTAGTCCGCTTTTATCGAAGCTTTGGTATTGGCAATCAGCAATTTGCTTAACGCCATGCTGCTTAGCAACTTGACGATGTATCCAACCCGTTGTTTTACCAAGCTCACTACCAAAACGACCCGCACTGCGTTTTAACATATACAATTGACGTTCATCTTTATGAGGTTGGGCTTCACACTCAATCCCCCATTGCGTTTTAAACTCACTAATAGTTTGCGATTTATGTTCGCTTAAAAACGCAACCATATCAAAACCTATACCACCGGCACCTAAAATAGCAATTGATTTACCCAGCTCTACTTCGCCGCGTATAACTTCGTCATAAGCAAATACACGCTTATCATCGCTACACTTAATAGAGGCTTCACGCGGCCTAACGCCAGTTGCAAATACGATGTCATCATAGCTTTTAAGCATTGAATCGTCATAAGCTTTACCAAGCTCTACAGTTACTTTTAATCGCTCAAGCTCATTAGTGAAGTAAGTAAGAGTATGGTTAAAGTCTTCTTTACCTGGTATTTGCATAGCTAAATTAAATTGGCCACCCATTTGCGGTTTTTGGTCAATCAGCGTGACGTTATGCCCTTTTTGAGCCAAGTAACAACTTGCCGATAAACCAGCAGGGCCTGCACCGACTACTAATACATTTTTAGCTTTGGTTGCTTGCTCTAACGGGTAATCTAGCTCAAATGCAGCTTGTGGATTAACTAAACATGTAGCACGTTTATTTTTAAATACGTGATCTAGACAACCTTGGTTACACCCTATACAAATATTAATTTGCTTAGATTGGTTATTTGCGTATTTATTAAAAAACTCTGGATCGGCAAGTAGTGGCCTTGCCATCGAAATTAAATCAGCCTCGCCTGCATTTAAAATATCGTTAGCTATTTCTGGAGTATTAATTCGGTTAACAGCAATCACTGGCACGCTCACCACGTCTTTTAAACGTTTTGATGCTTCTTTAAATGCACCTGGCGGCACCATACTCGCAATAGTTGGTACACGCGCTTCGTGCCAACCAATACCTGTGTTAAATATATCAACACCCGCTTTTTCAAGCTCGGTAGCTTGTATGACAACTTCCTCTGGTGTTGAACCGTTTGGGATTAAATCAATAACCGACAATCTAAAAATGATTAAGAATTGCTCAGATACTTTTGTTCTTACAGCTTTAACTATTTCAAGCGCAAGTCGCATTCTATTTTCTAGGCTGCCACCAAATTCATCTTCACGTTTATTGGTGTGCGGCGCCATAAACTCATTAATCAAATACCCTTCAGAACCCATAACTTCAACGCCATCGTAGCCAGCTTTTTCAGCCATATAGGCAGAGTGCGCAAAGTCTTTAATTGTTTTCTTAATCGAGCCAAGCGACATCGCTTTAGGTTTATAAGGATTAATAGGTGCTTTTATTGCACTTGGTGCTTGATTGAATGGATGGTACGCATAACGTCCAGCGTGTAATAATTGCAAACAAATTTTTCCGCCGTGTTTATGCACAGCATCTGTGTAAGCGCGGTGCTTAAATACATCGTAATAACTATTAAATGAAGATGAAATAGGTGTTAATTTGCCACGTAAATTAGGGCTGTATCCGCCCGTAATTAACATTGCGGTACCGCCTTTTGCACGTGCTTCATAAAATGCACGTAAGCGTTTGCGGTTATGCCATCCCTCTTCAAGGCCTGTATGCATTGAGCCCATCACTAAGCGGTTACGTAATTGTGTGTGTTTTAGTTGTAATTGTTGTTCTAACATCTTGTGCCCCGTCAACTGGTCTAACCTGTATACATTAGCTAATTCTGCTTTAATGGCAAGTAATAAGCAATATGTGCCTTCATTTAATTAAAAAAAGCCATAAAAACATGTATTAATAGCACCTCATAAACACTTCGTTACGATTTAGCAGTTAAATTTATTTTTATTCTAGGCTAAGATGGAACTAATGTATTAACTGTACCAAATTAAGGAGCTATTTTGATAGCAAAGGTATTTAAAGGTATTTGGACTGGAATTAACTTTTCTCGTCGTTTAATACTCAACATTCTGTTTTTATTACTGGTAATTGTTTTCTTAGTGTCACTCTCAAGTGACGACGATAAAATAATAGTTGAAAATGGCTCTGTTCTTAGGCTTAACCTAAATGGCCCTATTGTTGAAGAAAAAACATACATAGATCCGGTCGAAGCTGCAATTAGTGATGCTACTTCTGGTTCTGAAGCGCCAAGCGAAATATTACTCGACGATATTGTTGAAGTAATAAACGAAGCGACTAAAGACGATCGCATTACGGTGATGCTGCTTGATTTACAAGAAATGCCTAAAGCGCATTTAAACAAACTTAAGCAAATTACCAATGCTATTGATGCATTTAAACAAGCTGGCAAAAAAGTGATTGCATCGGGTTATTACTATACCCAAGCACAATACTATATTGCATCACATGCTGATGAAATAGCTATGCATCCATACGGTAGCGTAGGTATTGAAGGTTACGGCATGTATCCGCTTTACTTTAAAGATGCACTTGAAAAGCTTGAAGTAACGCAGCATATTTTCCGTGTTGGTACATTTAAGTCAGCAGTAGAACCTTTCATTCGGAACGACATGTCTGAAGCAGCCAAAGAAGCTAACCGTGTTTGGTTAGGCGCTCTTTGGAGTGAATACAAACAAGATGTTGCTGCGGTTCGCCCATTTGATGAGTCAAATTTCGACGAGACAATGGACGTATATCTTGAAAAAATGAAAGCTGCAGATGGCGATGCAGGTAAATATGCACTTGAGCACCAGTGGGTTGATTCTTTAAAAACAAATCAACAAGTTCGCAAACAATTAATTGATTTAGTTGGCGCACAAGAAGATGGCAAAACATTTAAGCAAGTTTCATTTCGTGAATACTTAAGCTTGGTTAAACCACCGATTGAATTTGATAACCCTATTACCGAAAAAGTCGCCGTTGTAGTTGCTAAAGGTACAATTGTGGATGGTGAGCGTAAAGCTGGCGAAATTGGTGGCGACTCTACAGCAGCCCTACTTCGTAAAGCACGCCTTGATGACAAAGTTAAAGCGGTTGTACTGCGCATTGATTCAGGTGGCGGTAGTATGTTTGCCTCTGAAGTTATTCGTGCAGAAGTATTAGCGCTTAAAACTGCTGGTAAGCCTGTTATTGCCTCTATGAGCTCTGTAGCTGCATCAGGTGGTTATTGGATTGCCTCTGCTGCAAACGAAATCTGGGCAGCACCGAGTACTATTACAGGGTCGATTGGTGTGTTTGGTACGTTTATGACATTTGAAAAAACCTTATCTAAAATTGGTGTTTATTCAGATGGCGTTGCAACAACCGAAATGGCTGGTTTTTCTATCACTCGTCCCCTAAACGAAAAAATGGGTCAAGTAATTCAGATGAGCGTTGAAGAAGCATACGGTCGCTTTTTAAATGTTGTCGCTGATGCCCGTAATATGACGCCTGAGCAAGTTGATAAAATTGCCCAAGGCCGCGTATGGATTGCATCTCAAGCACTTGAACTAGGTTTAGTAGACAAACTTGGTGATAAACAAGATGCTATAAAAGCAGCCGCAGCACTTGCAAAACTTAATCACTATGAAGTTAAAACCATTAAACAAGATTTAAGCTCGCAAGAAAAAATGATTCAAAACATTTTTGGTAACGCGTCTATTAAATCGATGCTTGGTTTACAAACACAAAAAACATCTGTGTTAGCAACGCAAGCTAACTTGCAAAGCGTTATTAACCAATTAAGTACTGAAGTTGAAAACCTTAAAGATTACAACGATCCACAAGGTGTATATGCACGCTGTTTAGTGTGTAACGTTGCACAATAAAAGTGCATAGCTTTACCTAATCAGCTGTATTTAAAGTTACTTAACGTTATACTAAGCCCAGTTTTTTTACTGGGCTTTTTTTATGAAACGTAAACGCATTTATATCGCTTATACTGGCGGTACTATAGGTATGAAAAAATCGAGTCGAGGTTATATTCCTGCTGAAGGTTTTTTAACAGAAACCGTAGTAAACAACGCAGAGTTTAACCGTGATGAAATGCCTTTGTTTGATATTCACGAATACTGCCCTCTTATAGATTCTTCAGATATGTCTCCTGAGCATTGGCAACTTATTGCTGATGACATTAAAGATAAATACCAAGATTATGATGGTTTTGTTGTGCTTCATGGCACCGATACAATGGCGTATACAGCCTCAGCACTATCGTTTATGTTCGAAAACCTAACTAAACCTGTGATTGTAACTGGCTCACAAATTCCGCTTTCTCAATTACGCTCAGATGGTCAAGTAAACCTTCTGAATGCAATGTATTTAGCGGCAAATTATCCAATTGCAGAAGTAAGTCTATTTTTTAATAACCAACTGTTTAGAGGTAACAGAGCAACTAAAGCCCACGCCGATGGATTTAATGCATTTGCGTCGCCTAATCTTGATCCCTTAGCGTTATCGGGTATTAGTATTCAACTTATTAAAGGCCAACTTAGTCCTTATGTTGAAAATGAGCTGCAAGTTACTCCTATTACACCTCAACCCATTGGTGTGCTTTATTTATACCCTGGTATTAGTCAAGAAGTGGTTAAAAGCTTAGTTAATGGCAATATTAAAGCCTTGGTGTTGCTTAGTTTTGGTGTAGGTAATGCACCGCAAGATCCTAACTTTTTATCAATACTTGAAGAAGCAAGTAAACGTGGCGTCGTTATTGTTAATTTAACCCAGTGCTTAAAAGGCCATGTAAATATGGGCGGCTATGCAACGGGTAATGCACTGTTAAATATTGGTGTTATTAGTGGGTACGATATGACCCTTGAAGCATGTTTAACTAAATTACATTATTTATTTAGCCAAAAGCTAGAAGTAGAGACGATTCGTCATTTAATGCAAGACAATTTACGTGGTGAGTTAAGCCGTTAAATCTCACAGCGCCTAAAATACAAAAGGCACGCTAAATAGCGTGCCTTTATCGTTTTAAACAACTGTTTATTACCTAACTTTAGCGTCGATATCTACTAGGTCAGTTAAATGGCATGTTTCACCGCTATGGGTTTTAACGCCGTGCTCACCAAAGTAATCACGCTGGGCTTGAACTAAATGCCCATTACTCGGTGTAGTTAATGTTGCTAAATACGTTTGTGTAGCACCCAATACAGGGAATGCTAAACCAGTCATTATTGCTTGTCCGGTAATTTTGCGCAAAGAGTTAGACTCTTTCTCAAGGGTATCAATAAATTCAACACCTTGTGCAACGCTATCAAGGTAGTCAGCACGAATAATACAACCAGCACGCCACGTTTGAAGCGTTTTAGATAAATCAACTTTCCACTGATGAGTACGTGATGCACCTTTAATTAACGCTAAACCTTGGCGATACGCTAGTAAGCTTGCAAGTAAGAACGCTTCTTTTAGCTCTTCTAAATCAATTTCAACATTGTTAGTTGATTTAGATGCATACGTCATCTCTTGTGCAGCCGTTGTATTACATGCATTAGTTAAATGACGTGCTTGTACAGCAGCAACAAGTGAAGGAACTGCAATACCAAGCTCTAGTGCATTTTGCGCAGTCCAAAGACCGGTACCTTTAGCGCCAACTTTATTATCAATTAAGTCCGCAAGCGGTACATTATTATGATTTTCAAGTGACAATATGTGGCTAGAAATAGACAGTAAGTAGCTATTTAATTGACCTTCTGACCAGTCATTAAATATCTCAGCCACTTCTTTTGGAGAACGATTGGTGCCTAAACGAAGTAATTGGTACACTTCTGCAATAAGTTGCATAAGTGCGTATTCAATACCGTTGTGAACCATTTTTACAAAATGACCACTTGCTGATTGACCAACACGTGCAAAACACGAGTCGCCATTATAGCTAGCAGCTACTTTTTCAAACCATGGCTCAATACGTTCCCAACCACCCTCAGAACCGCTTGCCATCATTGCAGGACCATGGCGAGCGCCTTCTGCACCGCCAGAAATTCCCATAGTGGCAAATTCAAATTTATTTTGGTATTTAAGTTTACGCGTTATACCGTCTTTATAATTACTATTACCGCAATCGACAATCATATCGTCACAGTTAACGCCGGCCTCTACAAGTTCATTACAAACTGTATCAACTAACTCACCAGCAGGAACAAGTAATAAAATAGAACGAGGTGCCTCTAAACGCCTTACCATGTCTCTTAAATCAGAGACAATGTGAAGCCTATCAGCCATGCCTTGAGATTTAGCACAACTTAGTAACTCTTCACCCGCATGTGGGTTTTTGTCATAAGCGACTAGCGTTATCCCTTTTTCAATCAAGTTTAGGGCAAGATTTTTTCCCATAACGCCTAACCCTACTAATGCAACTTGCATCTAGTGTCCTCCTCGGTAACAACTATTTGGTTAGAAAATTCAGTGTATAAATTAAATAATACCGCGTGCATTATACTCATACAGTCATAAAATACTAATTATGAGTCAATACAACATGCTTTTTTATTACAGATAAATAAGCTACGTAATTATATCAAACATCAATGGTCTAGGGGTGACTAAAAGCAAAGCTAATTGAAATTAAGATCATTGACGCATTCTGACACCGGTGTCATAATGATGACACAATAGTTTTGTATAAAATAGTGGCAAACCTTTGAAGTTTGCACATAACTAAAATATTTTATTCTAATATAGATATTTTAAGTCAACAAAATAACGTCAACATGCTTTCACCAAGCAAACAGGAGAAATTGATGCTAAGACGCACGAAAATAGTCGCTACCCTTGGACCTGCTACCGATAGAGATAACAACTTAGAAAAAATTATTATCGCTGGGGCTAATGTAGTACGTTTAAACTTCTCACATGGTGTTGCCCAAGATCATAAAGACCGTGCACAAGCTGTACGCGATATTGCAAAAAGATTAGGCAAGCATATTGCTATACTTGCTGACCTTCAAGGCCCTAAAATCCGCGTTTCTACTTTTAAAGAAGGTAAAGTAACGCTTGCTGTGGGTGCAAAATTTACCCTTGATGCAAAAATGGAAAAAGGCGAAGGCGACATAAACTCTGTAGGTATTGATTATAAAGAATTACCTAACGATGTAAGCCCTAACGATTTACTACTTCTAAATGACGGCCTTATTCAATTAAGTGTTGATGAAGTAGCTGGGCATTTAGTGCATTGTACAGTCACTGTTGGCGGTGTTTTATCTAACAATAAAGGTATTAACCGTTTAGGTGGTGGCTTAACTGCTCCAGCATTTACTGAAAAAGACAAAGAAGATTTAATAACTGCCGCTGAAATTGACGTAGATTACATTGCCGTATCATTCCCACGTAGTGGCGACGATATGCGCTACGTACGCTCACTTGCTGAAGCTGCTGGTTCAAAAGCACAGTTACTTGCTAAAATTGAACGTGCCGAAGCCGTTGAAACCCAAGAAGCTGTTGATGACATCATTTTGGCGTCTGACGCTGTAATGGTTGCTCGTGGTGATTTAGGTGTTGAAATTGGTGATGCTGCTCTTATGGGCAAGCAAAAACTAATTATTCGTCGTGCTCGTTCATTAAACCGTACTGTAGTTACAGCAACGCAAATGATGGAATCGATGATCGATAACCCTATGCCTACACGTGCAGAAGTTATGGATGTTGCAAATGCTGTTCTTGATGGAACAGATGCTGTAATGCTTTCAGCTGAAACAGCTGCAGGTGATTATCCTGAAGAAACAGTTGCGACTATGGCACGCGTTTGTTTAGGTGCTGAATCGCAAAAAGAAACGCACGTTTCTAAACACCGTTTAGATAGTCGCTTTTCTAACAATGCTGAATCAATTGCGCTTTCTGCTATGTATGCAGCTAATCACTTAGATTCTGTTAAAGCAATTATCACACTTACTGAATCTGGTAGTACGGCTAAATTAATGTCGCGTATCAGCTCAGGCTTACCAATCTACTCGCTTTCACGTCATGCGAGTACATTAGGTCAAACAGCACTTTATCGTGGTGTTTACCCAGTATTTTTTGATTCTACAAAAACTGAAAAAGACGGTATGGTAAAAGCCGCGCTTGATACTTTAGTTTCTCAAGGGTCTTTACAGTCTGGCGATACAGTAATTATTACTCACGGTGACTCAATGGAAACTGTGGGCGCAACTAACACAATGAAAATTGTAACTGTTGCATAATTAATATCAATTCGCTTAATTAAGTGATCTATTTTGAGGATAGAAAAACGTGTTGATAGCTAGGCAAAAAACTCGCTATTTAGTTGTTCTAAATGAGAATTTTTTAACACAGGTAGCAACACGTTTAGCCCCGCAAAATGATTAAGTATTATTGCGGATTGGTATAATTACTAAATATAAAAAATGCGAGCTTAGCTCGCATTTTTTGTGTCTGTAATAAAAGCGTTGGCTTTAACTTGCTAATGCTGCTTTAACCTTATCTCGGTAGCTACGGCTCACTTTTAATTCTTGGCCATTTTCAAGTACTAATAAATACTCACCACTTACTTGTGTAACCAGTTTACTAATTTGTTTTGTATTTACTATTGCGCTGCGATGTACACGCACAAATAACTGAGGGTCGAGCTCTTGCTCAAGCTCTTTCATTGTTTTACGTAGAATATGCGTTTGTCCGTCTTCACAGTGCAAACACATATAGTCACCTGCTGCATCAACCCATTGGATAGTCGCTACTGGTACACGAATAATTTCACCCTGCTCTTTTACAGCAAGCGATTCTGGGTAACGTCTGTCTGTTAGCATATCGCCAGTGGCTAATTTTTTAAGTATTTCTTCGCAATTGTTACCAGTAATACCGGCTACAAAACTCGCTAGTTTTTTCTTATGGGCGTTGTCTTGCTGCGTTTTTAAGTAGGTATGCACTTTTTCTACCGCCTGTTTTAGTCTGTTATCATCAACGGGTTTTAAAATGTAATCGAGAGCATGAATTTCAAACGCTTTTACAGCAAACTGGTCAAAGGCCGTTACAAATACAATCGCTGGTAATGCTTTTGAGCTTTCGCTAAGGGCTCTTGCTACTTCAAAGCCATTCATACCTGGCATTTGAATATCTAAAAAAACCAAATCAATTTTCTCGCTTTGACACATTTCAATTGCATCAGCGCCTGAACTACACAATTTAATTACTTCAATATCAGAGTATTCTTCGAGCCTTACCGCTAAACCTTTTCGTGCTAACGGTTCATCATCAACAATGAGTGTTTTTATTTTAGTCATTTTTCACAGCCTTCTCAAAAGGTACTCGCAGATTAACTTTTAATCCACTTGGCGTATTATGTGATAATACAAACGAATAATTATTTTCATACAACGTTTTTAATCTATCTTTGGTATTAGCGACACCTACGCCTTGAGCGTTAACTAATTGGCCATCGAGTATGTCAGTACCTGGGCCGTTGTCGCCCACTTCTAGTAATAACTCATTCGCAAATACCTGTGCTTTTATATCAATTACTCCACCTTCTGTTAGATGGGCAATAGCATATTTAATCGCGTTTTCTATAATAGGTTGCAAAATTAAGCTCGGTACTAAAGCCTCTTTAGCTTGCTCGCTTATATCTACATTTACCTTTAATCGCTCATCAAAACGTACACGTTCTATTTCTAAGTAAAGCATGAGCGCATGTAACTCTTGCTCTAACGGTACTTTTTTTATTGGATCGGTATTTAATGTATAACGTAGAAAGTCACTTAACCTTGCTACCATTAAGTTAGCATCTTTGTTTTCTTTAACCAAAATTAAAGTAGAAATAGCGTTAAGTGTATTGAATAAAAAATGGGGATTGAGCTGATACCTGAGCATTTTTAGTTGCGCTTCGTGTGCCATAGTTGTGGCCTTTAACGCTTTTTGTCGCTCACTTTGTAATAACTGATAATATTTAACGCCAAAGTACAAACCACTCCAACATAAAATAATATAAACCGAATCTAAACCTTGCTGCAGGTAATAAAACCACTCCTCTGGTCTATAACCATGGCGGTATATTTCCCATAGATTGAATTTTTGAACGACAGCCCATAGAGTGCCCGTTATATAAGAGGCGCCAAATACTACAATCATTAATACCCAAGGCGAGGCATTCCAAATTTTACGGTAAATATACCTAAGCGGCACTGTCATCAAACAACCAGCGTAAGCATTCAATAAAATAACAAATACGTATATATCACGCATTTCAAATACTTTAGAGCCAATATAATTTACTAACGCATAACCAATCCAGCCTGCAATTTGCAAAAGCCAAAAAAAGCGTTGTCTGTTATCGACTAAAGATTGCCAGTTCAAAATAGATGTTTACTCCGTATAGTTAAAGACTAATTCCATAAAATAGGCGCTTGTTATTCTTTATTATTTTTACCTATGTAGGGCTGATTTTAATAAAATTAGATAGTCTTATTATATAGATTTATGAGTTTGCATAGCACTACAGCCTACCTTGCTTTTTAATAGTCTTACCGCAAACAAATAGTAGATACACTAAAAAAGCGAAAGGTTATCCACCTTCCGCTTTTTAAATATCAATAGCTTTGTGTAAATTAAGCTAGTTTGTCTGATGCTACTTTGTATGTTGGATCTTCAATCACATTCACTTCAACCAAATCACGTGCTTTATGAAGCAACTGCGTACAGTCTTTACTTAAGTGACGTAAGTGAAGTTGTTTACCTGCTTTTGTGTACTTATCAGCAAGTGTGTCAATTGCTTCTATTGCACTGTGATCAGATACGCGGCTATGCTTAAATTCAACAATTACATTTTTAGGGTCATTTTTAACATCAAATAACTCTGCAAAGTTTTTAACTGAACCAAAGAAAAGCGGGCCATGTAACTCATATACTTTAGCGCCTTCTTCATCAATATAGTTAGTTGTGTATATGTGCTTAGCATGCTGCCAAGCAAATACTAATGCAGATACAATAACACCTACACATACTGCAATCGCTAAATCGGTAATAACAGTCACACCCGATACAAGTACTATTACGAAAGCGTCAGATAGAGGCACACGCTTCATCATTTTAAAGCTGGCCCATTCAAACGTACCTAATACAACCATAAACATAACACCAACAAGTGCAGCTAGTGGGATCATCTCAATTAAGCTTGAAGCGAATATGATGAACGCAAGCAACATCAATGCAGCACTTATACCCGATAAGCGAGAACGACCACCTGAGTTAATGTTGATCATTGATTGACCAATCATTGCACAACCACCCATAGCACCAAACATACCACAAGTAATATTTGCAGCGCCTTGGCCTATACACTCTTTATTACTATGACCGCGAGTTTCTGTAATCTCGTCAATTAAGCTAAGCGTTAATAATGATTCAATTAAACCAATAGCCGCTAAAATAAGTGCATAAGGAAAAATAATTTGTAGCGTTTCGAAAGTAAACGGTACCATAGGAATATGAAACTGAGGTAAACCGCCTGCAATTGTTGCAGCTTCGTCGCCTGTCATTCCTTTTAAGAAATCAACTACGGTATGCGCTTCTAAGTCCAAACCAATAACTAAAGCGGTCACTGTAATAATAGCGACTAATGTAGAGGGTACAGCCGTTGTTAGTTTAGGTAAAAACTGAATAATAGCCATCGTTAAAGCCACTAAACCAAGCATAATATATAACGGGTTACCCGTCATCCATTCTTGTCCGCCCATACCATCAGGCACTTTAAATTGTCCTAACTGAGCGAGAAAAATAACAATAGCTAAGCCGTTTACAAAACCAAGCATTACCGGATGAGGAACCATGCGGATAAACTTACCGAGTTTAAATACACCCGCGAGTATCTGCAGTATGCCCATGAGCAATACGGTCGCAAATAAATACTCAACACCATGATCAAGCACTAAACTTACCATAACAACAGCTAGTGCACCGGTTGCACCTGAAATCATACCAGGGCGGCCACCAAATATAGCCGTAATTAAACCAACGATAAACGCGGCATATAGACCAACTAAAGGTTCTACATTTGCAACAAAGGCAAACGCAACAGCTTCTGGAACTAAGGCTAGCGCCACAGTTAATCCAGATAAAATATCGTTTTTAGCAGAGCTAGGCGCCCTACTGAGTAAGTTAAACATTGAGTTCCTCAAATGGTGTAATGGGTATCAAAAAAGCGCTAAATTCTACCAAATTAGCGCTCAGTTAACAATTGTCATTATGTGGTTAAACTAAACTAAAAGAGGTTTAGCTTTTAAAAGAAGTGCTTTTATAAAGGGAGGGAAGTACTACGTTTTACACATGTCATTGTTACATTAGAATGTACTTCTTGTACATATTCTAAGCTTAGTAAATTATCGCGTACAAAGTGCTCATAACCTTCTATGCCTTGTGAAATTATGCGTAGCATAAAGTCCATTGTTCCAGCCATGGTGTAACACTCTGTTACTTGATCGTAACTCATTATAAGTTTTTCAAATTCAGCAAGGTTCTTTTTACCGTGATTTGATAAACGCACATGTGCATATACAAGCATATCAAAGCCAAGTTTTTTCTCATCTAAAAGAGCCACTTTGCTTTTTATATAACCATCTTGCTCTAGCTTGGCAATTCGACGCCAGCATGGAGATTGAGACAAGCCTACTTTATCAGCAATTTCTGCGGTTGATAAACTAGCATCTTGTTGTAAAAGTGCCAATATTTGGCGATCTACGTGATTTAGAGACATTTTATTTCTTATTTATCAAATAAACTGGTTAAATTATACAACCATTTTAAAACTCAGTCTGCTTATTTTTAATTTTTATGCAGTTTACCAAACTTCAAATAAGTAACTTAACCAAACTTACCACTCACAAAAGGATTTGTTTGTTTTTCAAATCCAACCGTAGTGTCGCTCCCATGCCCTGCCAATATTTTAGTATTATCAGGTAAGGTTAGAATATGCGTCTTAATCGACTCTATAAGTTGTTCGCTGTTCCCCTTAGGGAAATCAGTTCGCCCTACTGAGCCTTTAAAAATAACATCACCTACAATAACGCATTCATTGTCTTGTTGATAAAACACAATATGACCAGGTGTATGCCCTGGGCAATGCTTCACTAAAAAGCTAAGTTTACCTACGCTCACGGTGTCGTTATGGTTTAGCCAAATATCCGGATAAAAGGGCTCAATGGGTTTAAACCCGAACATTTGTGCTTGCATAGGTAAGTTTTCAAACCAGAAGTACTCATCTTTTTGTGGGCCAATAATTTGTACGTTAGATTGATTACGTAAAATATCAGCCCCACCCACATGATCTAAATGCCCGTGCGTTAACCAAATAGCACTTAATTCTAGTTTATGCTCATTAAGGGCTGCTACTATTTTATCAGGGTCGCCACCTGGGTCTATGACTACGGCTTGTTTAGTTTCACTACACCAAATAATACGACTATTTTGTGCAAATGCAGTGACGGGTATGGTTATAATTTGCATATTAGATTTCTTTACTTTTTTGATCCGGGATAACAACTTCTTCTTCAAATGACATCAATATTGGGTACTTTAAGTACGCTTGATCATAAAATGGACTTTGCTCATATAACCAGTTTAATCTCGCATCAGCGTCGCTAGCGAACGATTTATCTTTAAGCTTTTCATCAAACTTAAGCGCTAGTTTTGGATTGTCTTTTAGCATTTGGCGTGCAAACGGAATTAGTGCATAGTTTTCCATGTACTCAGTACGCTGAAAAATAGTATTAAATTCCCCCCATGCAAAAAACGAATCTGGTGCTTCAGGATGCAATAAATGCACGGCAAGCTCACCTGCTTTTTGTTGAGTATTGACTTGATACCAACCATCTAAATCTACATTTATAGCAGGGACATAATCAAAACTTGCTGACACTCTAAAACGGCCTTCAAATGGTGCTTTATCAAACGTGTAGTCTGCCACCTTTGCTACTTTTAAAGGCTGTGTATTTGCCCCTTCAAGTTTATTAATAGAGACTCCATGTAACTTTAGTTTCTTAATAATATTGCGATATACAGGCGGAATAAAAAAAGCTTTAGGTACTTCAACTGTATGTTGTACATCTTTTTGCCAATAAATAGGTAAGTCGATATATGTATGTGCTTTACCCAAATACTTCACTTCATTTTGGCCTGAGAGCGCATTCATGCTTGATGAATACTCAATACCTTTAAACTGCGCAATCGTATCAGCTTGCTTGGCATAGCCACGCTTTACTATTAACTGTTTAGGAACAAATTCCTGTTCTTTTTTTACTGCATTAGCTAACTCATGACTATGCTTTGATAGCGCAGTAATAGCACCATCTAAAAATACGTAAGTTCCTAATACACGTTGCTTGTAAGGCTTCAATGAATGATTTTCAACTAAAATAGTCGGTAATGACTTTAAATCCCCCCAACCATTTGAAAAGCGCGGCGTAGCAACCCATCCCGCTAATCCTTTTTTAAAGTCTCGCTTGTCCATAACAAAAACAAGTGGCCCTGGCATGTGCCCTTGCTTAGCTAGCGTATCGTCAATCAGAGGCTTAAAAAACTGGTTTAGTGCATCAGATACCGCAGGCGACTCGCTTGAAAATACCGGATTGTAGCCATAAGTCACATCGTACTGGTAATCTGCGCCGTCGGTTACGTGTACATCAATGTATAAATTTGGGTTGTAGTCGTTAATAACCTTTAAAACACTTCTAACTTCTGGGGTATCTAATTTAGTAAAATCACGATTTAAATTAAGGTTATTAGCATTTGTTCTAAAGCCCATTTTTGTAGGGCCCCGTTGATTGATGCGATTGAATGCACTACTACGTTCGTGTCCATCTACATTTAATATAGGAATAAATAATATATTTACCTTTTTTAAAATGTCACGGCGCTTACCCGTCGCTATATCTCTGAGTAACATAAACATGGCATCTTTACCGTCTATTTCACCAGAATGTATTCCTGCCTGAATAAAAATAGTTGGCTTAGTGCTATTAGCCATTTGCCTTGCTTCAAAAAAACCTTGTTCACTGGCAATCAACATTTTTATTGCACGCTTGCTATTACTATAGCCAATGGTTTGAGATTGAAACTGAGTAGGGTTTGCAGCAACTAATCTATCTACAAATGCCATTGTATTTGCATAATCTGGCGACGCTTCACCTTCTGACAACTCAAAATCAGTAGTTAACGGCCCTTGTTTTTGTAAAAGCTCTACGCTTTTCCCCTGCCACTCAATTAATGGAGGTAAGTGTGCGTCATACGCCACACTTGCAGATAAAACTAGTAAACTTGCAAACATAAAATTCTCTAACAAACGCCTTAATTATATAAATTATATCAACTAAATTTTTTATAATGAGGAAACTGCGGTGATTCAACAAAAAAATGCAGCCAATTACATGTCACTCATTTACACCTGTCTTTTAAGGCTATATAACGTTATTAATGTACAGTAATTCATTACATTACTATTTATACCAACTCGTAAAAATACTTAATCAATTTAAAGGATTACATCTGACGCTAACAGCGCCAAAAATGTCTGATATACGTCTGCATGGATCCAGGAGAGTGAGTAATGATGGAGCAATTGCCAAGAACAACTAAATAGTGAATTTCGCCCTGCTCTAACGTATCTTTTGTAAGCGTCTAGCTAACGACACCTAGCCTTTCTTAATGTTCCAAGGTAACAGCGCCTCAAGGTTATCAGGCTGCTCAGCTAGGTGCTGTAAGCAACTAGAAATATAGTCATGCACCACAAGGTCATTTGCCTTCGCCGTTTCAACAAGGCTATAAAGTACCGCACTGGCATGTGCACCCTTGCTGGTATTTGAGAACAACCAGTTTTTTCGCCCTATCACGAAGGGTTTTATGGCTCGCTCTGCGCGGTTGTTATCTATTTTAAGTCTGCCATCATCAAGGTACCGCCGGAATTTTTCAAATTGATTTATCGCGTAGTTAATGGCTTTACCTAGCGCCATTTTGGGCGGGATTTTATCTTTGTGTTTGAGCAGCCATTGGTATAACTCGTCAACAATGGGTTTGGCTTTTTGTTGTCTAACAGTGTACTTCTCTGTGGCTGATTTATCTTTGATAGCTTGCTCAATACCGTAGAGCTTACCAATGAGGTTGAGCGCTACATCCGCTTTGCCTGTTTTCTTATTATTGCCTTTCGCTTCGATGAATTTACGACGCATATGAGCAAGGCATGCAACCAGTGTTGCCTGAGTTTGCTCATAAGCCTTGTAACCATCAACGTGCATGTAGCCTTGGTAACCATCAAGAAAATCAACCGCACATTGGCCCGCACGGCTGTTATGATAATCGAACAGGACAATATTAGTGCTTTTACCCGGTTTATCATCACCGCAACAATACAGCCACATATAGCTTGTCGCTTTATCTGCGTTGATGACGTTTAACGGGGTTTCATCGCCATGGATAACTGCTTGCGATAACAACACCTCTTTTAAGCGTTGATACAGGGGTGACAACAATTGTGCACAACGTAGCATCCAGCTCGACATGGTTTGCCTGCTTAATTCTATACCAATATCGCCTAACATTGTTTCTTGGCGATAAAGCGGTAAGCCAAACTGGTATTTACACGTGATTATTTGACTCAGCAAGCTGGCCGTTGCGATACTTTTTGGAATGGGTGATGCGGGCATCGGGGCGGATTTCACCACACAATCAATACCTTCTTGCTCACAGTGACGGCATGTATATTTCGGGCGAATCGTTTTAATCACTTTGATATGTGCTGGCACAAACTCTAATGCTTCACTGCTGCTTTCACCCATTTTATGTAAGGTGCTTTGACAGCAATCACATACTTTTTCACCCTCATTGAGGTCAACAATCACGTCTACTCGTGGTAATTGCGCCGGCAGTGGGCGGCGTTTCGGTTTGGCTTTTTCTTTCTTTACTGAGGGCGATGTGGCCAATTGCGATTTATCATACTCATCAAGCGTTTCTTCTGCTTCATTGAATACTTCACCCGCCCCCGGCATTTTTTCTGATTTCTTAGCGTACTCTTTGGCAAGTTTCGCATTATAAGCTTGCAGCAATTCGTGAATTTGCGCATCCTTTTTAGCTAACTCTTCATCTTTTTTAGCGACGACATGTTGCAACTCAAGCAGCATGCGCTTGAGTTGTTCTGGGTCATCAGGAAGTGAGTGTGCATCAAGTTTCATCCCTGCAATTTAACAAAGTTTTATGCACTTTTCTCGTTTGCAGGGCAAATAAAAACGGATGTGTGGCAATGATCGTTTACTGTTAATTAGATCATAGATTGATACTGCAATTCTTCATGGCCAAGCACATCATATCCCGACAACAACCAATCCAGTTGCCCAGAGCTGAGTTCAAATTCTTGCAAAGTGGCTTTATTTGGCCATTTGAACTTTTGTTTTTCGAGTCGCTTATACCACAAAGCAAACCCTGTTTTATCCCAGTACACTAATTTGAGTTTATCTTTCGCTTTGCTGCAAAACAAAAATAGCGCGCCAGTGTAGGCATCACGTTCAAGCTCGCCTTCAACGATGGCGACCAGACCA
>NZ_WTKV01000011.1:0-148776 GCF_011378705.1 Pseudoalteromonas sp. SA25
GCAATGCATGCGAAAGCCACCCATTAAAACGGGGCGACAAGTACAGTTTATAAATAATGAATCGCGCAAAAAGCTGAGCTATGTTGATAAGATGAAAGTAAAAATAGACAGCCCCATAGGTCGACGACAATATAGCAAACGACTCGGGTGTATCGAACCAGTGTTCGGGAATATTACGGTGAATAAAGGCATGAATAAATTGACCTTACGGGGTCAAATGAAAGTGAATGCGCAATGGCAACTGTATTGTCTTGTTCATAATATAGAAAAGCTGCAAAACACGATGCATTAAGAAGGGTAAGCCCTTTTACCCTAAATAAAAGCCACTCAACCACCCTTAATCCCTTCCAAAACGCCAATTAAAACAATACCAAATTCCCACTTTACGTTCTGCATAAAATACAGTAATCGATTGAACCAAAATAGGAACTCAGCTATGGTTTGTTTATCAATAAAAATAAATAAAAAAACGAGTTAATCTACAGGCTCGTTATATGCTCGTGTACATCCATAGGTAGAGTTGATGAATTTAGAAAATAGAGTGTTGCCATACCTATCTTTAGGAACAGTTACTTTACTGTGTTTCATTTCAACTGTTTTTATTCCAGAAGATGATTTTAAGAATGTACTCTTATCTGTAGGAGCTAATGGGATATTCTTTTTTATCGCTTACTTTTTCTACGATGTTGTTAGGCAGTTTATCCTAAAAAAGGAACTTCGATATATCCATCAACATATTAGACAGCAAATATCATCTAGCATATTTAGCTATTTGTACTTCGTGAAAAAAATAGTTTATGGCTATAACCTTGATACGAATACAATTGAAAATATTATGGGTATAGCAAAATTAAAGAAAGGTGAGATTAAAAACCACGTGGCAAACCAAAGTTATTTGGGTTTTCAAATATTTAAATCTTCATCGGAAGTAAGAAGTCTATTTAATGAAATAGGTAAAGACAGTATTTTCTTGAAATTTTCATCCCATTTAGATTCCATCGGGTTATTAAAAATATCAAACAACTTAACGGAGTTGGAGTTGATATATAAAAACCAAGAAAACTTTAAAGCATGTGCAGAGAAAGGGATTGAATTTAAAGTTGTGGATGGAAAAACACTAAATCCTGCGAATGACGATAAATTACTACTAATGAAGTCTACTGCCCATGACTCAAGATTTGTCGTTTACGATAGTGGGTATTTTGAAACGGACACTCGTGAATTACTTTTAAATCGGTATGTCTTAAAACCAGAAGTCGCAGAATTCGTATCAGTTGTAATGCAAGAAACTCTCATACTCATGTCAAACTGGCTGCCTCAGGAAAATGATATCGCTTCCCCAAATAGTATGTTCAGAGTCATAAAAGGTTTCTTTAGTGAAAAAACAGATATGAATAATAAAGAAAATAACTTGTTTGTTGCTGATATAGTTGAATATAAAAATCGCATATAACAAGTTTGTCAACGATGACAAATTTTAACTACTCATTTTTTTTTGCCGCTGCGCGTCAGTATCACACAAACTGCTTCGCAAAAATCAGCCTGTTACAAAAACGTTATGTTTTACTGAGTTCCCCTTTTTATAATGAGGTAATCAATTGAAAAAAGTAATATGTTCTAGCCTGTTTGTACTTATTCCAACCTTTGCGATGGCTGGAAATAATGATTCCGATTTTTTCTTTGATACGTATAATTATGCTAAATTATCAAAAAACAAAATTAGGATGACACCCATCCTAATTACCTTGAATCTGGCGTAGATTGACTTTATTTATTTGGAGTGGCTGTCTAGTTTAATAGGGTTTACTTTTCTACAGTGGTCAAATTTTGTAAATGCTACATCTTTGAATGAAGCATACAAAAATCACCAAAGTAACGTTCAAGTACAAGATTCGGGAATCGTTGTTCGTATATTAAACGATGATAATCAAGGCTCACGTCATCAAAAATTCATTCTTAAATTAAGTACAGGTATTACCATTTTAATTGCACATAATATTGACCTTGCCCCAAGAATTAATTTGATTTCAAAGGGTGATACTGTTCAATTTTATGGTGAGTATGAGTGGAATAAAAAAGGGGGCGTAGTACATTGGACTCATAAAGATCCAAATGGACATCACGTTGATGGTTGGTTAAAGCACAAAGGTAAAACGTACCAATAGCTTCATAACGGTCTCTTCAAGTAAAAGCGCAAGGAAAACGAAAAATGACAATGCAATGGATAGCGATTCTAGCGGCTTTAGGCTGGTGTTTATTACAAGTAATCATCTTACTTATATCTTCACAATGTATTTTTTTAATGATCGAGTTTCGCTCTGATAATGAGCGTAAACTGTATCAAAAACTTCTATCAAACTTTATTATATATCTGTTTTACTCCTTATTTATTTTACCATTCATCTCTCTAAGTCTGTTCATATATGGTGTTATTAACATTACGGAATGGTGTGAACTTAAGCCTGGATTGTGGGTATTTGCTGCTTGGTGGGTGGCTCTATTTATACTTTCTTTCTCTCTATCAATTAAGAAAAAATATCGTATTTAAAAGAGTGTTAATACCTGCTGTCAGAAAGTTGATAACTTAAAAAATAGCTTACTAATTAGCTATATAATGAATCATCAATAATAATCCCCACTTTAGAATGTATTCTCTACTTACTATTACTATACACATTTGCAGGGTTTATTTGCATTAGCAGTGCTGGGTTATCTATTGGCTTAAACCCGTATTGCGCATAAAGGCCATGCGCATCAGAAGTCGCTAATAAAAAGCGCCTGAGCCCTTGCAGCTCAGGGTGCTCTACTATCGTATTAATAAGTAACTTACTCAGCCCATTACCTTGCGAGTGCGGGGCAATAAATACATCGGCTAAATAGGCAAAGGTTGCTTTATCGGTCACTACCCTGGCAAAGCCAACTTGCTCGTTATGAGCGCTGTAAACACCAAAGCACATTGAGTTATCAATAGCTGATTGCATCACGCTTTTAGGAATGCCTTTGGCCCAATAGCTATTAGCAATAAAGTTATAAATAACGTTAAAATTAAGTTTGCTTTTGTCTGTGCTAATTGAGTAGTTACTAATGTTTGCGGTCATAAGTTAATAGTCTTTTTATCAATTTTTTTATAAACATTTCTATAGAACGTTCCTATAAATAGTCTTTAACGTTCCTATAGCCTATAAATAATCTTTAACGTTTTTTAGCTGTTTGTCGTGTACTTTTGAAAGTACTAATAGCGAGCAAATAGCCCCAAATAACGCCAGTCCCATATCTGATTGGGTATCCCACACGTAACCTTGCGTGCCTAAAAATGCTTCTGCGTTTTCGCCGCTTAACACTGCAACCCACCACTCTATTAATTCGTAAAAGGCGCTAAATGCTAAACATACCGAAATAACAAAGGTGATTAACCAGCCTCGACCATTTACTACTTTTTTGCGCAGTAAAATTTCGCGTGCTAGTAGTGCAGGTACAAACCCTTGAAAAAAGTGCCCTACTTTATCGTAGTTATTACGCTCACTACCAAATAGGTTGTCGAAAAAAGGGACTTCGGCGTAGGTGTAATGCCCGCCAATCATCAGCACTATGCAATGCGCTAAAATAAATGTATATAAAATAGGGGTAAGTTTAAAGTGGCTATAGGTACTTGCTAGCAGCACTAAACCAATAATTGCGGGGATAACTTCAAGCAACCATGTAAATTGATCTTTTGGGTTAATACCAGACCAAATTAATACAATAAAAAACAGGCTCAGCCATAAATACTTCATTTAGAATCCTTTTCTAAATTGATCAAATTTACGGCATTTTACGCCTTTGAAATAAACGACGCTACCTATAGTTTGTTTTTGCGGTAATGCGATTAAACAAAGTAGGAAAAAAGCGCTTAATTGTAGGCGCCCAACCACTTAAACCTTTGCCAATAATCACTTCGTCTTTTTTATTACTAATGGCACGAATCATTTTTGAAGCCGCTACGCTTACATCCATGCCATTTTCTATCGACTCTTCTGGTTTATTTTGCGCTATGCCTTGCTCGTTTAGTGAGTTATGCGCAATTGCTGTTTTAATAGAGCCTGGGCAAATTGTTAAGCAATGAATATTATGTTGTGCTACTTCTGCACGTAGGCAATCCATAAAACCAACAACCGCATATTTAGAACCCGAATAACCCGTTCTAAATTTTGAACCTACTTTACCCGCCACACTACTAATAGACACAATTGAACCACTGCGCCTTGCCACCATAGTAGGTAATACAGCTTTAGTAAGTGCAATTAAGCCAAAGTAATTAACCTCCATTAATTGGCGGTACACGTTAAAGTCGTTTTCTAAAAATAAACTGCGCTGCGATACGCCGCCGTTATTAATTAAAATATCAATTGCAGGAAGCTCGCTCATTTTTGCTGTTATTGTACTCAGTACATGCTCTGGCTGTGCTAAGTCCAGCGGCACAACTAAGTGCCCTTCGCCTTTAAGCGTTGCTTTTAAATCGTTTAGTTTATCTACATTGCGCGCCGATAAAATAACGCGCGATCCAAGCTCGGCAAATTGTATAGCAAGCTCTTTACCAATACCTGATGATGCGCCGGTGATCCACACGGTTTTATTATTATATTGCATGCGTTATCTGCCCTTTTATTGTTATTTATTAGGTTTTATAAAGGTACTTAGTAAAATATTTTACGCCTTTGTAGGACCTGCTATTGCGTTTACTTCATCTTCTAATGTTTTGTAAAAACCCATTAAAAATAGTAGTTCAACAGTTACGTACAAAGGGCCAATAATTAAACCAATTAGGTCATCTACAAACGCCGGTTTTTTACCTTCGTAATAGTGCCCGATAAACTGCAGTACCCAGCCAAATACAAACACACCTACGCCAATACTCAACCACGGCCAAAACGCCATTGCCGCAATAGGCTGAGCACCAACAAGGAGTAAAGTGAATATCACGGCCATAATAAAGCCAAGCGAAAAGCTCAGCATAAAATAATAAACAACCGACGCTAATACAAAAAGTTGTCCGCCATCAATTACTACACTACCAAGGGGTATTTGAATGCGCGCTAGTAAACACAACGCCGCAAATACAATGAGCGGAATACCAATAAAGTGCGTTAGTACATTACGCTTAGAACGATGATACAAACCATATTTACCAAGTTGCTGTTGAAGTGTTTTCATTGTTTTGCCTTTATTTTTATATATAAAACTTACTTTAGCAAAAGTAAGCACAGCAAAAATGTCAGGTATCCGACATTTTGTAAATTAAACAAATGCAGAAATTATTTTACCCGGCTCATGCTCACCTTTCATATCCGTTCGCTCGCGCCCTCTTTGATACTCTTGGTCAAGCATTTTTTGAAGTTCCTCTATTTTATCAGCAATTGCGCTAGGGTCTGCGCCCTCACTTTGCTGTTCTTTAATAAGCTCTTCTATTGTCGCTTTTAGCTCGTCTATTTTGTTTTTGTTTACACCTAAGCGCTGATAAACCAGCGCTTCTTGGGCACTTTCTAAAAATGTTGGTTCTTTAGCGGTTGAGGTAATGCCTTTAGTATCACTTGTTTTTACGTTAGGGAGGGTATTAGTTGCCGCAACTTCGCTTGGACCTGCCGCTTTATTTACTGTAGGAGAGTTATAATTACTATATTGATTTTTAAAGGTTATTGTAGTCATTAGCTCAAATCCATTGTTGCGTTACATTATCTGTAGCAATTTTGGTTCCAACTAAATAAAGCGGCCTTTATTTAAGCTTGTGTAGCACGGGCCTGTAACTTTTGTTTATCTAAAACAGTTATGCGTTGATACCCCAAACTAATAGCTTGTAAGCTAACAAGCTGTTGCAGTATTTGATTAATAGTTTGGCGCGTTAGGTAGGTCATATCAGCAAGTTGCTGCTGAGATAAAACAAGTGGTGTTAAGTGCTCTGTATGTTCGCTAAGCATTAAAAGTCGATTGCATACTTTTTGCTCAGCGCTTAGTAATGCGTGATCTTCCATTGAGGTAAACATTAGGCGTAACTTTTGTGCCAACAATAAACCAAACTCTTGCCAATATTGTGGCTGTTCGTTTAATAGCTGTTCAAGCTCGCGTTGGGGCACGTAAAAAAGCACAACATCAGTTTGTGCATATACGTCATGAGTACGCAGGCCACCATCAAACAAGGTAACTTCGCCAAACCACAGTGATGAATCAATAAAGCTCAATACGGCTTCTTTGCCTTCGTTACTTACGCCACTAATACGCACCACGCCGCTAAGCACTGCATAAATTCCATCGTGCTTATCACCTCGCAAAAATAATGATTGCTGAGCTTTTAGCGAGAGCGTTTTGCCCTGCGTTAATAAAAAGCTTTTTAAATAAGCGCTACGGTTTTTAAACCAATGCCCTTGCTCTATAACGTTTTGTTGCTGTGGAGTCATTATTTACTGCATTTGCTTATTAAATGGCTGTTTTTCGATAACCAATTTTTTAGGGAAATTTAAATCGGTTGCTATAACAAAATCATCGTAAGGATCATTACCCGAAAACAGCTCAGTTATTAATGTGTCGTTTTTATAAACATTAACGGTTACACCGCTGCCCATACCGCCTGAGTTAATAATATAGTAATGATATTCGCCGTTACTAAAAAATAAAATACTCTCGCCAATACGCCCTACTTGCCTGTAGTAACTACCAAATGGTGCATCTGGTGTTGCTTCTTTTTCAAGCCCTATGTCATTAACTCTACCAAATCGATAACTAAGCGATGAGTCATCTTTTGCAACACAAATAGAAAGCACTTTATCGGTAGGCTCTAACTTGTAGGCTGTACTTTCATCTGGGTTACGCACAACTTTATGCATTTTTGCGTTAATGTAGGCCGCTTCATTACTTTTACAATGTGTTGCTAGCATACCGACCACTAAAGCGGGTTCGTTTGTTTGAGCTGCTGGAGGTGTGTTTACTTTGAGATCAGAGGGTAAGTTACTTGCATTACTATTTAGCTGAGGGCTATCTTGCATTGCCATGCTTTGGTCGTCACAACCAAACAGTGCAAACAAGAAGAAAGAATAAAAGCTCGCTAAAAATTTAATGCGCATAATAAAATCCATCTATGAGAGAGCCTTTAAAATAGCGATAAAACTAGCGACCCGCAACACTCTTATGCGCAATACTTTATAAGTTTATTTTTAAACCATCTTCTGCAAAAACTACGTTACTTTTTAGTGATTTAATTAACGATTTTTTAAACAATTGCTGATTTTTTAATGACCGATTCATAAAATGAGATAGAACCGCCGTTTTAGGTGCAGCCTCAATTAGTACCTTAGTGATTTTACTTGGGGTAATGTGTAAATTTTTAGCCCCACCCGATGCGTTTTCATCAATTGCGTTGTGCATAACCACTACATCGGCATTTTTAGCAAAGTCAGTAAATGTGCCGAACTTGTCGGTCATGTCGCCTGCAAACACAAGTTCGCATCCTGCTATACTCACTTTCCACGCTAAAGCAGGAATAGGTCCATGGTTAACTGTCATTGCATTAACAGCCAAATCACTTTGTAGTGATTGTTTAAATTCATTTTGTTTTGTTGGTGCAACAGAACGAATATCTAATTTGTAGTTTTCATTACCTTCTACGTAATCACTTAAGTATCTAAATGCGCCCTGCTTACCTAGTAACGCTTGTGCATATTCGTTAGTAGAAGCCATTACACGGTTGCCCTGGGGGCCAAATATCGCAAGTACTTTATCGCGTGATGTAAAGTAACTGCCTTTTATAAAACTAGGTAAATCGCCAGCATGATCAGTGTGTAAATGGCTTAATAAAATGGCATCAACATCACTAAATTTTGCACCTGCTTTATCAAACCCAATACTGGCACCAGAGCCTACGTCAACTAACACTCTGGCTTTATCTTCGTGCCATATAAGGTAACTTGTTGATGCGCGACCATCGTCAAGCTCAGGGCCGCCCGAGCCTAAAATTTGCAAACTTACATCACTACATTGCTGCGCGCCAATACTACTAAACGACGCCATAATTAAAGCGGTTGCAGCTAACCCTTGTTTTACATTGCTCATAATTATTAATACCTATAAATAGTGTTTTCAGTTGAGTCTATGGCTGAGTGTAATAACTAATTTAAGTTTTGTCCTAGTTGAGTGACCAACGGCCTACTTATTAATTTTAGCCCTTACTAAAAGCTGATTTAAACACCTTATAAATGTGTGTAAATAACTAAATGAATCAATAATCGGTTTTCTTATAATAAAATGTTGTTACACAACTATTTAAAACGGCTTTTTATAACCACTTGTAATTTATAATTTAAATAAAATTAAATCTAAAAAACATACATTTTAAAAACAATTTAGTCCCATTTTATTAAAACAATAGTTGACCCTTTTTAAAATTTAAACTAGCATTTCTGGAAGCGCTTCCACAAAGCTCAGTTAAATAAACTTTTCTGGAAGCGCTTCCATACATTTGACAATGTTTATAATTACACAATAACAGCCCCATACAGCTGTTAATAATAATGATAAAAGTGCGAGGGAAACCGAATGTCCAACCATATTGTAAGAAAAACAAAGATAGCGACCAGCCTATCTCTGATTTTAGGCGCATCAATCTCTTTACCTGTATATGCACAAGAAGCAAATACAGATGTTGAAGTAATTCAAGTTACTGGTTTTAAAAGCAGTATTAAAGAGTCGACTCGTTTAAAACGCGACGCCGCCGGTGTTGTAGATGCTATATCAGCTGAAGATATTGGTAAATTCCCCGATACCAACTTAGCCGAGTCGCTACAGCGTATTACAGGTGTGTCGATTGATCGTTCAAATGGTGAAGGCTCTAAAGTAACGGTTCGTGGTTTTGGTCCCGACTACAATATGGTAACCCTAAACGGTCGAACTATGCCGGCAGCTTCATTGCCTTCAGGCGGTGGTACACCAAGCTCTCGTGCTTTTGACTTTGCAAACTTAGCGTCTGATAGCGTTAAATCGGTTGAAGTATATAAAACAGGTAAAGCAAGTATTGCATCAGGTGGTATTGGCGCAACAATTAATATTAATACGGCTCGCCCACTCGACAATCCTGGTTTTGTTTCAAGCATTGGCGTAAAAGCATTACACGATTCAACAAACCGCGTTGGTGATGACATAACACCCGAGCTTTCGGGCTTAATTAGCTGGACCGACAGTGAAGCTAAATTTGGTGCCTCGTTAACTGCAAGCATGCAACAGCGCGATAGCTCATCAACAGGTGCGTTTGTAAATCAATGGAATACATCTGCTTTTGACGG
This sequence comes from Pseudoalteromonas sp. SA25, assembly GCF_011378705.1. NCBI lineage: Bacteria > Pseudomonadati > Pseudomonadota > Gammaproteobacteria > Alteromonadales > Pseudoalteromonadaceae > Pseudoalteromonas > Pseudoalteromonas sp. SA25. The sequence goes on from NZ_WTKV01000011.1 coordinate 9,303, forward strand.
CACAATCCCACAAGCTGCTGACGATATTGTTTTAACTAATGCACCCGCTGTTGGTCAGCTTTATTCAATGCCATCAGATTTGCGCTACACCATTGCCGACAGAGAACGTACTCGTACAAACGCACAATTAACGCTGCAGTACAGCCCAATTGACGATTTAACAGCCACGCTTGATTACACGTATTCTAAGCAAGATTTGTTCGAAGCCCGTGCTGAGCAATCAATATGGATGGATAACTACAAAAGCGCGCTAACATTTGACGACAACACGGTAAAAACCCCTATTTACTACCGAGAAGAACGTCGCGATCAGCAAACACGCGATTTAGGTTTAGCGTTTCAAGAGCTAAACCAAGTTAACCAAAACGACTCTATTGGTTTAAACGTTGAATACTATTTCAATTCAGAATTGAGCTTTATGTTTGATGCGCACAATTCAAAAGCCACTAGCAAACCAGATGCACCTTACGGCAGCTGGGTAAACGCAGGCTTGGGCGCAAACGTAGTTAACGCACAAGAAGTTGATTTTAGCCGCGAACTGCCATCAATGAGTATCGATTTTGATGATTGCCGCCGAGACAACCTAAATTGTAATAACACGTTAGATGCCTCTGATGTGGGTACGTCTATTTTAGATTCTAACTTTGCTCGCCAAGAGTCTGAAATCACAGAATTTAGAATCCATGGTAAATACGAAATTGAAAACGGCGCAATTGACTTTGGTATAGAGTCTCGCTCTATGGAAAGCCATTCACTGCAATCACTTACACGTAATACAATGGGTAACTGGGGTATCGAAAACCCAGGCGAACTACCTGATGGCTACCTAAACCCAACAAACTTTTTAGCTGAGTTTGACGACTACGATACATCGGGCTCGTTCAACCAAGGTTATACCGGCAGCGCATCGCAAATTGGTTACTGGGCAGGTGAAGAATACGGCTTTAACTTTGCAGCCGATGGCGCATTTGCAACTAACCGCACCATTGAAGAAGATATAACCGCAGCGTTTGTGCAATTTACTTACAATGGTTACATTGGCGATATGCCATACAACATTGTTATTGGCGCACGCCAAGAGTCTACCGACATTACCTCAACGGCTAATATCGACTTACCTAACGCAGTAGCATGGGAAGGTAATAACGACTTTAACGTTCGCTTTGGCTCAGATAAAGAAGATTTCACGCTTAAATCTAGCTACGATCACTTTTTACCAAGCTTTGACTTTGACATAGAAGTAATCGAAAACGTAAAAGCGCGTTTTTCTTATAGCACTACGATTGCTCGCCCAACTTACGACAACTTAAGTTCAGCAGCGACTGTTGGTGTACCAGGTGCCCCTACTCTTTTAGCGGGTTCTTCACCGGCTACAGCGTCAACGGGTAATCCAGGTTTAGTGCCGCTTGAATCAGATAATATTGATGTATCGGCTGAGTGGTACTTTGCAGAAACAAGTTATGTGTCGGTAGGTTATTACACTAAAGACATCGAAAACTTTATTGGTTTAACACCCGTGACGCAAAACTACTACGGATTGCGCGATGCAACAGCGGGTCCTCGCGCTCAAGCTGCCATTGCTGAGCTAGAATCTCGCGGACTTGCAGTAACCGATTCAAACTTATTTCAAATGGTTGCCGCAACAGAAAACAATGTTGATTTTGACTCTATGACCTACGAAGAGTTTGAAGCCGCTTACGATGTAATTGCTAACAGCGATGACCCATTACTAGAATTTACAGCGCAAGTACCTACCAACAATAAAAATGCCACCATTGATGGTTTTGAAGTTGCCTTTCAGCACTTTTTTGGTGAAAGCGGTTTTGGTGTGCAAGCAAACTACACCACTGTTAATGGCGACATAGACTTTGATGTAAACGCTGACCCTACTACAACACAATTTGCACTAGTGGGTTTAAGCGATACAGCTAACTTTATAGCAATGTACGAAAACGATGATTTTCAAGCACGTATTGCTTACAACTGGCGTGATAAGTTTTTAAATAGCGCAGCTCGATACGTAAATGAGCCAGGCTTTACTGAAGAATATTATCAAATCGACTTTAATGTTGCGTACAACTACAGCGAGCAACTATCGTTTTTTGTTGAAGGCCTTAATATTACTGAACAAAATAGCCGCGAACATGGCCGTACGTCAGTACAATTGTGGAACCTACAACAGCTAGGTGCACGTTACAATATTGGTATGCGTTACAACTTCTAAAGGTAATACAAAGTAAAGCCGTTAGTTTTTACTAGCGGCTTTTTTGTATTTAAAACAGTATTAATGCTAGTTTAATTGTTATCAACTTTAGGGTGTTAACTCATGACCAAACCAATAACAAAAATAGTCGTTTTAGGTGGTGGTACTGCCGGCTGGCTAAGCGCAGGCTTATTAGCCGCCGAACACCCGCACCTTAATGTAACGTTAGTGGAGTCGGCAAATGTGCCTATATTGGGTGTGGGCGAAGGCACGTGGCCGTCAATGCGCAACACGCTGCAACGCATTGGCATTAAAGAAATTGATTTTATAACCCAGTGCGACGCGTCATTTAAGCAAGGTTCTAAATTTATAAATTGGCGTAACCTCAGCGAGGGAGAAAACTACTACCACCCTTTTATGAATCCACAAGGCTACGAGCGCACTAATTTACACGCCAGCTGGCAACGTATTGCACCTAACCAAAAATTTGCCGACGTTGTTAATATGCAAAGCTTTGTATGCCAAGCCGCACTTGCACCAAAGCAATTACAAACACCTGAATATGCAGCAGTTACCAACTATGGTTATCATTTAGATGCGGGTAAATTTGCTGAGTTTTTAAAAAATCATTGTGTTAAAAACCTAAACGTTACGCATATTACTGACGATGTAACCGAGGTTATTAACGACGAGCATGGCTATATTGTTTCATTAAAAACACATAATAATGGCGATATGACGGGTGATTTATTTATAGATTGCTCAGGCTCTTGCGCTCGTTTAATTGGTGAGCATTTTAATAGTGAGTTTATAGCGCAAGATCATATTTTATTTAATAACAGCGCTGTTGCGGCGCAAATACCTAATGCACACACCGATCAACCAATTGCCTCTGCTACGCTATCTACAGCGCAAAGTAACGGTTGGATTTGGGATATAGCCCTGCCAACACGCCGTGGCACAGGTTATGTATTTAGTAGTAAATATCAAAGTGATGAAAGCGCAACAAATACTCTAAAAAGCTACATAGCTAAAACTACCAGTGAGCAACAAGCTGAGCAACTTAACTACCGCGTATTAAAATTCAGCTCTGGTTACAGGCAAAAAATTTGGATTAAAAACTGTGTTGCCGTGGGTATGTCTGCTGGCTTTTTAGAGCCACTTGAAGCGTCAGCACTTGCCATGGTTGAGCTTTCAATTAGCATGATAAGCGAGCAACTACCGCAAAACCGCACCCACATGAGCCAGCTTGAAACGCGTTTTAATGAGCGTTTTAGCACTCGTTGGCAGCGCGTTATTGAGTTTTTAAAACTTCATTATGTGCTAAGCGAGCGCGACGACACTCCTTATTGGCAAGATATTAGTAATTTAAATACCGCACCCGAGCGCCTGCAAAACTTACTTAAACTTTGGCAATTTCAGCCCCCTAGCCGCTTTGATTTTATTGAAAACGAAGAAGTGTTTTCATCAAGCAGTTATCAATACGTTTTATATGGCATGGGCTTTAATACACAAACAGTATCTGCACAAAATACATTTAACGACCCAAGTGCTGGGGATTACTATTATCAGCAAAATCGCGAAAAAATAGCGCAGTGTTTAAATGGACTGCCAAGTAATCGCGCGCTTTTAAATCACCTTTTATTAAATAATGGGCAGCCAAATAATGACTAAAACAAACGCTGTTAAAAACGTAGTAATTGCTGGAGGCGGCACTGCAGGTTGGATGGCCGCAGCGGCACTTGCTAAACTAGTTGGTAACAATATAAACATAACCCTTGTTGAATCTGACGATATTGGCACTGTAGGTGTTGGCGAAGCAACAATTCCGCCTATTCGTACATTTCATAAATTGCTGGGTATAAACGAGCAAGCATTTATGAAAGCCACTCAAGCCAGTTTTAAATTAGGTATTAGCTTTGAAAACTGGGGCGATGAAAACACGCATTATATTCACTCATTTGGCGCAACGGGCAAAGAATGTTGGGCGGGTGAATTTCATCACTTTTGGTTGCAAGGTAAAACTTTAGGAATAAACAACCCATTTGGCGATTTCTGCTACGAGCTGCAAGCAGCTAAAGGCGGTAAATTTGCGTTTAATCAGCAAAATCCCATTAACTATGCCTACCATACGGATGCCACACGTTACGCGCAGTTTTTACGTGAATTTTCAGAGCCATTAGGTGTAAAACGCATTGAAGGTAAAATACAAAAAGTAGTAAAAAAACCTAAAACAGGCCATATAGAATCACTTACTTTAAATAATGGCGAGCATATTAACGGCGACTTCTTTATTGATTGCACCGGCTTTAGAGGCTTATTAATAGAGCAAGCATTACATACTGGCTACGAAGACTGGTCGCATTTACTACCGTGTAACAGCGCCATTGCGGTGCAAACAAAATCAACCAGCGATACCGTATTGCCACTTACCCGCTCTATTGCCCATAAAAGCGGCTGGCAATGGCGTATACCGCTGCAAAACCGTGTCGGCAACGGATTAGTTTATTGCAGCCAATATATGGATGACGAACAAGCCAAAGCGCTATTATTAAATAACATTGAAGGTGAGCCGCTTACAGAGCCCCGTATTATTAAATTTAAAACAGGGCGGCGCTTAAAAGGCTGGAACAAAAACTGCTTAGCGCTTGGCCTTGCTAGCGGTTTTGTAGAGCCACTTGAATCCACCAGCATTCACTTAATTATGTCGGGTATTATTCGCTTTATGCGTTTATTTCCGTTTAATGGCATTACTAATCACGCCATTGACGAATACAACAAACAGCTTAAAAGCGAAATTGAAAATATTCGCGACTTTATTGTGCTGCACTACAAAGTAACTAATCGCAATGACAGTGAGTTTTGGCAACACTGTAGCGCCATGGAGGTGCCAAAAACACTTCAGCATAAAATTGATTTGTTTAAACAAACCGGCCGTGTGTTTTTAGACGATGGCGATATTTTTAGAGTCGATTCGTGGGTGCAAGTTATGCTTGGTCAAGGTATTGAGCCTAATCAACATCACTTAATAGCCAGCATGATGAGCGATGAAGAACTCACCCGTTTTTTACACGGTATTAAGCAACAAATAGAGCAACGCGTCAGCCAATTACCACCTCACCATGAGTTTTTAAAACAGTATTGCCCTTCATAAAAAACCCTTATTACTAAGGGTTTTTGGTACACACAACAACTTTTACGTTTTATTATTCACACTTAACCACGGCGCTTTTAGCGCTTTGTGGTTCAAAGCTAATATCTGCAACTGAAACGTTAAGCTCGCCTGCCGTTTTAATAATAAAAGGGCTGGTTACTCTGGCAAAATCAACACCCTTTTTAGCAAAACACGTTAAATCTATGCTCATGGTTTGCCATGTATTTAAATCAGCATTTTCAAGCTCATTGGTAATATCAAGCTCGCCACCACAGCCTTGTTCGCATTTCATTGCAAGGTATGTCTGTGAGCTAGGTATTTGGTTTACTTTATAGCTAAAGCTAAGGGCCGAATTTGCTTCAATGTAGGCCACTTTGTCTTCGGTAAAGTTACTATTAATTTCGATGTAGCTGGCTGCAGTGCCATCAAAATTAAATTGCATCGCATCTTCTTGAATCGCTTTGTCTTCAGTGCGATAAGTAATGCCGCCGAGCTTTACACTGTTACTTGCTACTTGGTGCTGCTCGCTGTTTGAATTTAAAAACAAACGCCACGGCGTTTTAAAACTGCCATTAAATATAGATAGCGGCGCAAGGTTACTAATATCAACACCTGAGTCTTCATTTAGATTATTGCTAAGCGTACTTTCATCTTTATACGTTAAGCCAAAGCCATAGGGTAATAATGGTGAGTAATCAGCATCGCCCTTATTTACTGCGGTTTGTAGTGGCGATTTAGGCCACGAGAACGACAACTTACCTTTAAAGTCGTATTGTACCTGCCCACTTGCATCCGCTAGTAAAACATCTGCAATGCCTTGTCCTTCAGTGCCAGGAAGCCATGCTGCTACAAATGCATCTGACGCGTTTAGCTCGCTGTTAACCCACATTGGTCTGCCCGATATAAACACCGATACCACCGCAATACCTTGCTGCTTTAATGTTTTTAATATTTTAAGAGAGCGTTTATTGTTACGTTCAAACTCAAGGTTGTCTTTATCGCCATGCCCCTCTGCGTATGGTTCTTCACCAAATACAACAATGGCTACATCGGGTTTGGTATTAAATTCACCCGTTGGGCTTAAAATAGCGTTACCGCCAGCAGCCTCTATTTGCGTTTTTAGCCCCGCATAAATAGACGTTGCTCCAGGGAAATCTGCATTTTGATTATTAGTTCCCTGCCACGTAATACTCCAACCGCCCGATTGCTTGCCTATGTTATCGGCCGCATAGCCTGCAATCAGTATATTGCTTGATGGGTTAAGCGGTAATAAATGGTTGTTGTTTTTAAGCAGTACTAACGACTCTTGTACGGCTTGGCGGGCAATATCGCGATGTGCTGGCGCACCTATTAGTTCTAATTTACCTGAATATTTCCGATTTGCAGGGCTTGGTTTATCAAATAAACCCGCGCGTAATTTAACGCGTAAAATACGTGCTACGGCGTCATCTATTCGCGCCATTGTTATTGTGCCCGCTTTTACTTGTTTAATTGTATTTTCATAAAGTGGTTTCCATGCACCCGTTGGCACCATAAAAATATCAAGCCCCGCATTAACAGCCTGCGGGCAACTTTCATTTGTACAGCCGGCAACTTGTCCGTGCCCGTTCCAATCTCCTACAACAAAGCCATCAAAACCCATTTTTGTTTTTAACACATCAGTAAGTAGGTATTTATTGCCGTGATTTTTTTTACCATTCCAGCTATTAAACGATGCCATAACCGACTGACTACCTGCGGTTAAGCCTCCTATATAACCTTGTGCATGAATGTTATATAACGTCTCTTCGCTATCAATGTTGTCCCCTTGATCGTCGCCATCTACCGTGCCGCCATCGCCTAAAAAGTGCTTAACGGTACTAATTACGCGTTTATCACTTAAAAAGTCCTCATCGGCTCTGCCTTGCAATCCGTTTACAATTGCGGCTGAATACTCACGTACAATTGCAGGGTCTTCTGAGTAGCCTTCGTACGTTCTGCCCCATCGGTCATCGCGCACAACCGCAACAGTCGGTGCAAATACCCAATCTATCCCTGTTGCCATTACTTCTATTGCAGTAGCTGCTGCAATTCGCTCAATTAATGCGGGGTTATTAGCAGCACCTAAACCAATATTGTGAGGGAATAACGTCGCCCCAATCACATTATTATGGCCATGTACTGCATCGGTGCCCCACATGGTCGGAATTTTACTGCCATCAATTGAGTCATCAACTGATGCCTGATACATGCTTTCAGCAAGCGTTATCCAATCTGCAGGCGTTGCATGCTTATTAGCATTCGGGAACGAGCCACCGCCATTTAAATACGAACCAAAACCATATTTGCGCATGTCTGCAGCGGTTATATCGCGAATTTCAGGTTGGATCATCTGCGCTACTTTTTGCTCAAGCGTCATTGTTTTTAAATACTGTGCAATCGTATTTTCAATTTCAGGCGTTTTCACTACCTTACTTTTAAGCGTTGGCCAAAGTGATAAATCACCTTGCTCATGCTCAGCCTTTTTGGCTAAGGCGCCTTGGCTATTATTAGCGGTAACCTCTTGTTTATTACACGCACTTAAAACGCACAGTCCTCCTATTAAAATGGGGAGAATGTGTAACCTGTTAGTGTTTAAGCTTTTTTTCATTTTTATAGCCCTGTGTTGTGTCAGTGTGTTTTTGTGAAACGCCTATTTGTTATTTAAATTTAACTATTGACCTGCTTAACAATAGCCACTAACCTAAACATGGAAGCGCTTCCTTAAAGTTATTAAATACCATCCTTAGTGATTAATCAAATTAAATATGGAAGCGCTTCCATCAATGCAATTTATAAACTATAAATAAAAGCAAAATTTACTACAAAGAAGCAGAGGTTTTCTCTTAATGAAACAATTATCTTTACCTAGTGGCTCACCACTTTTAGCCAAAAATTTTACTTATGGTGTAGCTACGGCCTCATTTCAAATTGAAGGCGGCGCAGCTGATCGCTTGCCATGTATTTGGGATACCTTTTGCAGTAAAGAAGGCAAAATAGTCGATAATTCAAATGGCGATGTAGCCTGCGAGCACTACACTCGCTGGAAAGACGATATAAACTTAATTGAATCATTAGGTGTAGACGCTTACAGACTTTCTATTTCGTGGCCACGCGTAATGACTAAAAGCGGTCACTTAAACCCGACAGGCGTTAAGTTTTATACCGACATTTTAGATGAATTAAAACGCCGTAACATTAAAGCTTTTGTAACGCTATACCACTGGGATTTACCACAACACATTGAAGACGAAGGTGGCTGGCTAAACCGTAACACCGCTTACGAATTTGCCCATTACGCAGATTTAATTACCAAAGCTTTTGGTGAACGTGTGCACTCTTACGCCACCTTAAACGAACCGTTTTGTAGCTCTTACTTAGGTTACGAAATTGGCGTACATGCGCCTGGCATTGTAGGTCGTGAATTTGGTCGTAAAGCCGCGCACCACTTATTACTAGGTCACGGTTTAGCTATGCAAGTACTTGCTAAAAATAGCCCAAATACGCTAAACGGTATTGTACTTAACTTTACGCCTTGTTACTCCGTTACCCAAAGTGAAGACGATTTAAAAGCCACTGCATTTGCTGATGACTATATAAACCAATGGTACATGCAGCCTGTAATGCAAGGTAAATACCCTGATATTATTAAGCAATTACCTAAAGCCCACCGCCCTGATATTTTAGATGGCGATATGGAAATAATTGCTCAACCGCTAGATTACCTAGGGGTTAACTTTTATACCCGCATGCATTATCAAGCAAGCGAAACCGACTTTTACCATGAGCTGCCACATAAAGCGCCAATGACCGATATTGGCTGGGAAATTTACCCTAAAGCGCTTACAGAATTACTTGTATCGTTAAACGAAAAATACACCCTACCACCTATTTATATTACCGAAAACGGTGCAGCCATGGCTGACGAATTTAAAGACGGTGAAGTAAAAGATATCGACCGTATTGAATATTACCACGAACATTTAAATGCCCTGCATAACGCAGCAGAGCAAGGCGTTAAAGTAGATGGTTACTTTGCGTGGAGCCTAATGGATAACTTTGAATGGGCTGAAGGATATTTAAAGCGTTTTGGAATAGTACACGTAGACTACAACACACAAAAACGAACTGTTAAAGCCAGCGGTAAAGCGTACAGTAAACTAATAACAAGCCGATAATTTATCGGCTTATAACAATAAGAATACACACTGTGAACAAACTCCCTTTATACGAAAAAGTCGGTTACGCCATGGGCGATGCCGGCGCTAACTTAGTATGGCGCGGTGCGCTTGCTTATTTAGCGGTGTTTTACACCGATACATTTGGCATATCGGCAGCCGCCGCTGCCATGTTGTTTTTGGTGGTAAGGCTATCAGATGGCGTAACCGATATTATTATGGGTATGATTGCCGACAGAACGCAGTCGCGCTTTGGTAAATTTCGCCCATGGATACTCTACTCGGCACCATTTTTGGGCTTGTTTATGGTGTTGTGTTTTACTACACCCGACTTTAGCACCACCAACAAACTTATTTATGCCTACGTAACTTATATAGGTTTAACGCTTGCTTACACCGTAAGTAACGTGCCCTACTCGGCACTTATGGGCGTAATGACACCAGACGATACAGAGCGCACAAAGCTCTCTGGTTTTAGGTTTGCAGGTGCGTTTACTGGTGGCTTATTGGTTATGGGTTTTTTACCTGAGCTAGTAGCTTTTTTTGGTGGCGGCGACGATGCCAAAGGCTATCAGCTTACTATGTACCTATTTGCCAGCTTACTTATTATTTTAATGATTATAACGTTTGCGACCACCAAAGAGCGTGTAACACCGCACGCCTCAAATGAAGGCAATTTAAAATCAGAGTTGTTTGATTTAACCAAAAGCCTGCCATTTATAATCCTACCTTTGCTTGCTACTACCCTGTTTTTTTATTACCGCGATTTATACAGCGGCGTATTTTTTGCCCTTGTTATGGCTGCAATGACATTCGTTATTAAAAAATTGCTCAATAAAGATAAGCAAAGCTTAACGGGATCACAGCGCGACATGGTTGATCTTCTGACCAACAAACCTTGGTTGGTATTACTCGGCATTGGCTTTTTAACCATGATGTTTAATGGCATAAAATACGGTGTAATTGCGTACTACTTTAAGTACCACGTAGCCAATGAACTCATGGCTGGGCAATACTTTATAGCCTTATTGGTTGTATCTATATTAGGCGCACTTGCCACAGGTAAACTGGCCGAAATTATGGGTAAACGAAACCTATTTATAGCATCATTAATGCTAAGCGGCATACTCACTACTGCATTTTACTGGGTGCCTAGCAATAACCTGGTCGCTGTATTTACCTTTGGTTGCGCTGCTGAATTTTTTGCCGCGATGATGCCAACATTATTTTTTAGTATGCTTGGTGATTCAGCCGATTATTCAGAGTGGAAAAACAAACGCCGCGCTACAGGTCTTATTTATTCTGCGGGTACATTTGTGCAAAAAACCGGAGGTGGTTTTGCAGGTGCATTAGTATTAGTGGTACTTGCAGGCTACGGCTATAACGGTATGGATGAGCTAACAATTACGCAAGCTCTACCTGGTATGCAGTTACTTATGAGCTGGATACCTGCCGCATTTGCTTTTTTAGGTGCCGCATTGATGCTTATTTATCCGCTTACTTCAGCGATGACGCAAAAAATAACAGAAGACTTAGCAATTAGACGCAGTAATGTGTAAATTAACTTTTAATGATTCTTCGCGCTTTATATTCTTATAAAGCGCGAGTAAAAACACATATAAGCTAGGACATCAATGGCGACAATTTATCAAGTATCAGAAATGGCAGGTGTGTCTTTATCAACTGTTTCAAGGGTACTTAACGACAACGACTACGTAAGCAAAAAAACTAAAAAAAAGGTATTAGAAGCAATGAAAGAGCTAGGCTATCAGCCAAGTTCTATTGCTCGCTCTTTGGCGTCTAGCACTACAAACAGCGTCGGTATTTTAGTTTCTGAGTTGGATGGTCCGTTTTTTGGTCAAATGATGTCAGCCATTGAAGAGCACCTTCGTATTGCAGGTAAACACGTTATTATTACGCCTGGGCACAGTGACGAGAAAAAAGAAAAAAGCGGCTTTGAGTTTTTAATAGGCCGTAATTGCGACGCTATTATTGCCCACGTAGAAGCGGTATCAAACGAGTACCTAATTGAGTTAAGTAAAGGCAAAACCCCTATTTACTTAATGAGCCGCTACGTTAAAGAAATTGAAGAAAACTGCATTAGCCTCGACAACGTAATGGGCGGCTACTTAGCCACTAAAGCCATGATCAACAAAGGTCATAAAAACATTGCGTACATAGCAGGCCCGCAGTTTAAAGAAGACGCGTCAAATCGTTTAAAAGGTCACAAACAAGCCCTAGCAGAGTACAACCTAACCTTTGACGAAAAGCTATTTTACATAGGCGACTTTAAAGAAACCGGCGGAAGCGACGGCTTAAGGCATTTTATTCAAAATAAAGCGCAAATAACCGCCCTTGTATGTGCCAATGACGAAATGGCATCGGGTGCTATGAAATACGCCCGCGAACACGGTTTTAACCTACCAAAAGATTTAGCCATTATTGGGTTCGATAACGTAATTTTTACCAATTACCTCTACCCAACACTGACTACAATAGATAACCCAGTTCCCGAAATGGGCCGAGCTGCGGCTAACTTAGTGCTTAAAGACATTTACAAAAAAAGCGGCATAACAGTAAAGCACGTGTTTCAGCCAAAGCTTATTTTAAGAGACTCTACACCCGATATTAATTAACTTTAAACCTAATTTAAATCTAGTTTAAATCTAAGTTATGTAACTCGTTACGCACCCACTGCGTATCTAAATATTGCTCTACGTGCTGCTGCGCAAACTTTAAAAAGTTACGTGCAGCATGCGATATGTGTCTATCTGTTCGCATTACAAAATACCAATGACTCGCTAAATGGGCATCGGTTACGTTTAAAATTTTAAAACTAGTATCGTCTGTTGCAAGAACATGGCGTGATAAAACCGCAATACCCATACCCGATGCAACCGCGACGCGTATTGCTTCATTACTCGCCATTTGCACGCTATCGCTCAGCACTAACCCTCGGCTTTGTAACTCGCTTTCAAATAACATACGTGTTGCTGAGCCATTTTCTCGTAGTAAAAAACGATACTGCATTAAATCAGTTAATTTAACGGCTTTTACATGAGCTAACGGATGGTTTAGCGGCACTATAAATTCCAGTGGATTATGCAAAAAACGCGCAGCTTGTGCGTGTTCAAGCGACGGCGGGTGGCTAAATACATAAATATCGTCCTCCCCTCGCTCAAACCTATCAAGCACCTCAGCCCTGTTACCTATTTCAAGCGGGAGCTCAACATGGGGATGTAAATTACTATAAGGTCCAAGCAATTTTGGTAAAATATATTGCGCGGTATTAACCATGGCAATTTTACAACGGCCGCGCGATCCACCATTAAGTTCGGTTAAAAAATCTTGGTAATCTTCAAAATGCCCAAATACCTGTTGGCATGTTTTAAATAGTTCAAGCCCCGCATCGGTCACGTGTAGCTTTTGCTGTTGTATAAGGAGTAATGGCTCGCCTACTGCTTCTTGCAGCCGCTTTATTTGTAGCGATACCGTTGGCTGCGTTAGGTATAATCGCCTTGCGCTTTCGCTGATTGAACCCGTTTTAACCACGCTCATAAATACTTCAAGCAACCTAAACGATATATGTCGTAAATCCATACCTACCTCATAATCTTTATCTAATAATAGCTATTTAACAAGTAACCTATAGATAGTTATCTATAACTAACTCGTATTTATTTTATTATTTACTATACAAAGTTTTATCTACAATAGCGCTACTTAATTTACCAACTAGTAAGGAAAGCCAGTGCCAGATATTGTTGTTATGTTTTTTATTTTAGGATTAGTAGCGGGTGTTTTACGCTCGGACTTGGCCATTCCAAAAGCCACCTACGACACATTAAGTTTATTACTCATGTTAACCATAGGCTTAAAAGGCGGGATGGTACTGCACGGTAACTTAAGCTGGCAACTACTGCCCGAAATGGGGTCGGTAATGCTGCTTGGTGCATTTATACCCCTCATGCTTTACCCTATTTTAAAATACGTGATTAAACTCTCTGTTGCTAATAGCGCCAGTATTGCCGCGCATTACGGCTCAGTGAGTGCAGGTACATTTGCTGTTGCACTCGCCTATGCCGAGTCAGCTAAGTTGGTAGTAGGCGCAGAAGTCACCTTGTATTTAGTGATGCTAGAACTTCCTGCAATCATTGTTGGTTTATTGCTTTACCGAAAGCTTGATAAAGAAAACAGCCAAAACAATGAGCTGTCGTTAAAGGCGCTTTGGCATGAAACTCTCACGAACAAAAGTGTAATTTTACTCGTTGGCGGTGTAGTAATAGGTATGATGTACGGCACGGTGCAAGGTAGCCAAGTAACGAGTCTTTTAACAAGTAGCTTTAAAGTTGTACTGGCATTATTTTTACTAGAAATGGGTTTAGTAGCTGCGCAAACTCTTCGCCCTATCCCTTGGAAACATTGGAAACTAGCGGTATTTGCTATTGTCACCCCGCTATTTTTAGGCACGATTGGCACAGCAGTAGGCACACTTTTAAATTTAGAATTAGGCTCAGTAGTTATATTGGGCAGTTTAGTGGCCAGCGCCTCTTACATAGCCGCGCCCGCTGCAATAAAAGCGGCAATTCCTAAAGCCGATATTGGTCTTGCTATGCTGAGCTCTCTCGGTGTAACTTTTCCGTTTAATGTGATTGTTGGAATTGGTTTATATCACCACCTTGCACTAGTAATGCAATAAACAAATAAGTGCTAATTTTATCACTTTAAAAAACGGTTAAACCCTATTTTACATAGGGTTTAACATTAGGGCGTGTTGACCTTTCGTGATTGATTTTGCAGCAGACTGTCTGGTATTTAAGCAAGGCAGAGCCTATGTAGTGTGGTTATTCCCCATAAATAGGCGATAACGCAGCATAAATGCCAAACATGCGCTGCCCTTTGGGTTCTTTCTAGGGACGATTAACTCTTTGTTGCTCGGTTTTTACTTATTCTTACATGGATGTAAGTCAGTAGAATAACGCAGGAGCAGTTATCGAGCCCGCTAGGTTACAAACCTCACGCCGCGATTAAATCGCCCCTAGATTGAACAAATTTCAATCCACAAAGATCAACACGCCCTAATAAATGCTCACAAATATAAAACAATATCTACATAAAAACACTACAATAAAAAGCATAATAGATCCGATAATTTACCAAAATGATCGTTTTAAAGTTTATTTATATTGTTTAATAAAATATCACTTTACTTATTTTTAATTTGGCTCTAAATTCGCGCAAATTTTATTATTAAAGTAACCTCTCAAACTTTAAAACAGTGGTTATTTACCTTGATGAGTCGATAAACACAAATGGCCGAATCAGCCGCTACAAGCACCTCTAACAACCCTTTAGCGCCTGTTATAGGGCTGTCATTTTTTGCTATCGCATCCGGCTTTTTAATGAGCCTTATTCCGCTGTCGTTACCCGCATTTAAACTTGATGAAAACCTAGCACCTTGGCTTGCGAGCATTTTTTACTTTGGCTTACTTATTGGCGCCACCACAATAGAGCGCATTGTGGTAAAAATTGGTCATCGATTCGCATTTATATTATTTTTAAGTTTATTAATAGTAAGTGTGCTTGCACAACTTACACTGCCAAATACCATTAACTGGTTAATTGCTCGGTTTGTAGCGGGCATTGCTGTTGCCGGTGTGTTTGTAGTTGTTGAGTCTTGGTTATTAATGACCAACACAGCAAAGTCGCGTGCTAAACGTTTGGGCTTATACATGACCTCACTTTATGGGGGCAGCGCCGTAGGCCAGCTTGCTATAGGGCCGCTTGGCACCGAAGGTTCAACGCCTTATTTATTTGTAGCCTCGTTATTATTTTTAGCTATTTTAGCGCCTTTATTAATAACCAAAGGTCAGCCCGAAAAACAGCATCTTGAAAAACTACCACTAAAAGAAATAAAAACACTAAGCCACCCTGCAATGCTCGGATGCTTAGCATCGGGCTTATTACTCGGCCCTATTTACGGCTTAATGCCGGTTTATATTTCAGCGCAGGCTGATCAAGCTCAGTACACAGGGACACTTATGGCGGTTATTATTTTAGGCGGCATGGTCGTGCAGCCGCTTGTGAGTTACTTATCTACTCGGCTTGAAAAAAGCTTATTGATGGGTATGTTTTGTTTAGTAGGCGCAGCCGGTGCTGTGGGTATATTACAAGCAAACACTTTAGCAGGATTAATAGTGAGCTACTTAATACTAGGCGCATGCAGCTTTGCAATTTACCCGATTGCTATAACACTTGCGTGCGACTCACTGCCAATGGCAAAAATAGTATCGGCAACTGAGGTTATGCTGCTCAGTTATAGTATTGGTTCGGTATTTGGCCCTATGCTCGCCGCAAATTTATCTGATGCACCCAATGGTATTGTGTTTTATTTAGCAGGCTGTTTAATCACTACCTGTATTTATATGTTTATTAAAAGCATTAAAAATATTCGCGCGGGTAAAACCCCAGTTGCAGGTTAACTTTTAGCTTAAATACACGCTTGCTTATTAACTAATTCTAGCTGTTAAATACCTTGCTTTAACAGCTAAAACTATTATTCACACAAAGGTCATTTATAAATAATGAAGTAATTATTTAGCAGTGAGTTTTTTATGTGGGCTCAAAAAAAACATCTTTTTCCACCCTTGGTTTTGCGTTGTAAAAAGCCACGGCATGGGCACTAACGACAAAATAGAATAATGCACATGAGGCTGTTTTCCTGCGGCATTTCCGGTATCGCCCAGTAAGCCAATTTGACTGTTTATGCTTACCACATCACCTGTACTTACCGAGTAGTCATTTAAATGTGCAAAGTAATGCACGCGCCATTTAGGCCCAAGCACCGCAACCACTTTACCACCGCGAGTTAACTCACCTGCAAATATAACAACACCGCTTGTTGAGGCAACTACGGGAGTATTTTTTGTGCCAAAAATATCAATCCCTTTATGCACACCCGACCTACCCCAAGGCTCGTACCAAAACGTGTTATGGTTCCAATCTTTACTTGTGGCACCTTGTACCGGAATCATTATTTTTTCGGGAATTAGTAAGCCTATAATTAATAAAGTAGCTATTCCAATTGCAATCCACTTAAGTACTTTCACTTTTCAATCCTTGATATCTAAATAACTTATACTGGTAAATTATTAGCCATAATAACTGAACTCATCATGAGTCGTATTTATGTTTTATTTATGGAGTTTTATTTGAATGAAATACCCGACTAACATGCACTAAGCTGATCAATTTCAAAACAGGTTTTATAAGTAATTGAGCACTGCCCGCTATAAACAACCATGTGCCACTTTCTATTAGTGAGTCATTTAAAAAGAAAAAACTGCCGATTAAAAACCACACTGCAATTAAAAAATCGTTAAACGCTCCCAGCGCTTCATATCGACGCTGAATAGTAATATGCTCTTGCCCTAAATCTAAAATAAACTGATTACTGGAGTCCATAAGTACTGCTCACTCTTTTATTTCATAATTTAAAGAGCTTGTTTTCACAAGCTAAACCGCACCATATAATAACAAAATTTACGCAATAAAAAACGCTGGCCGATGCGAATCAGCCAACGTTTTTATTGTTTGTGCAATACTTAACTAATCGTTTATTTTTTATCTTTTTCTAAACGCTTTTTAAGACTTAATGCAGCGTCAGCGGCTAATAAACGCATAAATTCAGAGCCATTACTTTGCTCGCCTTGGCCTGCACCAATCACAATTTCAGGCACTAAACGGCTATTACCTAAGCTCGTAAATAAAGCAGTTTGAATTTTCACTTCTGCTTTTAGCGTTTCATCAAATACATACTTAGGATCAAGTGCAGCAGACTTAGCTCTTAAGCGAGCCTCAGCTAAAACGTCCATACCTAATGCTTCTAAGCGTTGTTGCTTTAAAATCTCTTCTTGTTCTTTTGCAAGCTCGGCTTTTACAGCCACTCGTTGCTGCGCAGAAATAATAGCATTTGCCTTAATTCGTTCAGCATCAATTTGCTCTTTAATTTTAAGCTTTTCAGATTCAGCACGTTGTTTAGCAATTGCTTGTTCACCTAAAGCCACTTCGGTACGCGCTTGTTGCTCAGCTTTTTTAAGATTTTGACGCGCTAGTGCTTCATCAGCAGCAGCTTGCTTTTGGGCTTCAAGGCGAGCATTTACTTTGCTTTCGTAGTCAATATCAATAATGCTGGCATCAACTACTGTAATACCGTAAGCGCCTAAAATAGGTGCATTACGCAGTGTATTACCTTCATCGTCCATTTTAATATTAATAGTGACACGCTGCTGTTTACTTAAATTACCTAAATCGTCAGATTTATCGCGCTCACCCGTACTAATAATTTGTTCAGTAACAAAAATACCGTTTGTTAATTGA
This sequence comes from Pseudoalteromonas sp. SA25, assembly GCF_011378705.1. NCBI lineage: Bacteria > Pseudomonadati > Pseudomonadota > Gammaproteobacteria > Alteromonadales > Pseudoalteromonadaceae > Pseudoalteromonas > Pseudoalteromonas sp. SA25. The sequence goes on from NZ_WTKV01000011.1 coordinate 27,235, forward strand.
TCAGCAAAATCTTGGCTTAATTGACCATTACCACCAGAGTAATGTTGCTCTACCGACATCATACGCGCCGACGCTTTTACATTTTCAGTGGTTGCACGCATTAATAAATTAGATATTAATGTTTCTTGTGAACCAAACTCTTCGTGTATTTTAAGTAAACCACGTAAAGCACCCGATTCAGCTGCTGGTACATTGCCTGGCAATCTAAAACGTGAAACACCTCGTGCGCCACCTGTTGTCGTATCTAAAAATCGAATTGGTATTAGCGGTACAATTGCGCTTGCTGTTGCACCGGCATCGCCCGTAAAGTTAATCGAAATTACTTTTTTATAAGCCGATGTAGTACCAAACGCTTTTAAATAAGGGCCGGCTTGATTTATTACGGTTAAGTTACCTGTAAAAGCCGATTGATGTACTAAACGCTCATCTGCTTCATTCCACGAAACAACTTGCGATGTAAGCGTTGCAATTACGGCTAATACAACAACAATTGATGAAACAACAATTACATTACGACGACCAAATCGACTCATAAATGAGTCACTTTTTACTGCTGGGACTGCTTTTTCGCTATCCATTTTTATTACTCTCCATGTTTAATTTCTTTTTAACAAAGTAAATAATTTCCTGTTCACTCAAATGTGCGCAAAAGCTACCAGAGCGATGTAACTCAACAAATGTTGCAAGGATTTCTTCTTTACCTTTAGCTGTTTTATCTTGGTTTTCTTGTGTTTGATTTTTTTCTGTTAGTTGAGTGATTAAATCATCCACTATCGTGTCTTTATCAAACAGTACGTTGTATTCCTTGGATTTTCTTACCCGACTTTTATGTACGTTGCTGTAAATTACATAAAGTGCAACGCATAAAATAATAACAAGTAAACTTAGCCCAATAATATAAATAATCATAAGATCTACTTAAATTGGTTAGAATATTTATCAGTAATAACACTTGTAAAAATTGATACAAATTTGTTAAGCCGATGATTTTACATTAAACCCAAGCAAAAAACAGATTAAATAATCACGAATAAATTTAAAACTGAAATTATACTGAGCATCGAAAAGTAGGTTTATATTAATAAAAAAGCCACCTGATTAGGGCGGCCGTTTTATAACTACTTATTTTTGAGCTTATTTTTAAATATTAGTTACTATCGTTTTCTTCGCGTTTATAAATATATGTTTGTTGGGTTTTAAAGCCAAAACCAATTGGTTCAGCGCCATTTACTAGCTTAACTTTTCCACCTTCAACATTTAAATTTGGTCCAAGTATTTCAATCGCTTTTATTGGCTTATCAGAGCCTTCAATACCAGGGCCTATTAAATAAAACTGACTAACTTGCGTTACATCCGTTTCATCATCCCAATCGCACTTACCATCTGCATCATTATCTGCACACGACGGGCCTTCCCCAAAAAATAGCTGCGGTGTATCTGGTACATCATTACTTGTTGCAAATTTCACATCGTCATAAACCTTCGTTCCATAATGCAAATGAAAGGCATAAAGCGAACCACCGCCCCCCGTTAACGAACATTGGTTTTGTGTTGATGATGAAGATGCAGGCGTAAAGGAAGTAAAGTAAGCAACCCCACCAACGACCGTTGCTGCTGCAAGGGATTTTTCGCCCGTCCCTAATTCATATCGCCACCCTTTAAATTCGGCTAAATCAACTTCAAGATCAACAAATTTATCTACGTCATCAAGTGCATTACCGAATGGGTCTTCATTCATTTTCATTAAATCATCTGGCACTATTGGGGCTGGAAATTCAGTAAATATTTTTGTTACGGTATTTTCATCGCGGATCATATACAGCTGATCTTGCTCATTAGTAGCTAGTGGGTTTGAACGATTTCCGCTACCTATTACTATTGCGTCGTACGGGGTATCTAAACGGGTAGTGATCATTTCACCACCATAATTGGTTTTAGTGACTTTACTAAACAGCGTTCTCGCAACTAACGGTTTGTAAAAAAAACGTCTGTCTTGCGACGCTAATGTACTGCCAAGCTCCGCAAGTTTAAAATGAGTAATATCATCTTCATCGTCACTAGGAATATCTACTCGCCAAATATTACCGCCAGTATCGGTTGCATAAATTCGGTCAATATACCCGTCATAATCTGAGTCAAGCGTAGTTACATCCGCTGCAATACTGTGCTCACCGGTAAAACCATGTTCATCTGGAGTGAGCGCCCATACCTTTTCGCCAGTTTTAGCATTAACAATGTAAATACCCAGCCCGGTGTCATCTGTTGTTCTAATCGCATTATCTTTGTTTGTATCGTAGCCTGCGCCAAATATTAGCAATGGATCCTCACCAAAGGCTTTAATGTATGCAATTTGAGGTTTAGACCATGTTTGCGCCAAATATTTAAATTCTTCTGAGCCACCAACAATAGGCTTATTCCATAGTTTTTTAGGTTCGTTGGGGTCACTTATATCCAGCGCGTAGTAATTTTTACCGCCTCTGCGCATGCCTGCAAATGCCCACACTTCATCATTATCACTTGCTCTAATAACACCATCATTTAAACCTTCACTGTTTGAGCCTTTATTATTAAAGAACACACTTATAGGTCCATCCATGCCATACACTTTTGTATTTGCAAGATTACTACGCAAAGCAGGAATATTTTTTAATAAGGCAGCAGGTGTAAAAGCCCACTTTTCTTCAACCGTATCGCCTTTGTCCTCAAACATATGCAAAAAGCCGGCATTAGTACCAACAAGTATGTGAATACTTCCATCGCCGTAATCTATAGATACCGGCTTTGAATGCAAAGGGTCGCCAAAAATATTGATTCGCTGATCAACTGATGAGTTATCACCATCTTCATTATCAACATCAATTCCTCGTGCCCAGCTAATATCACTTTCCTGTAAAGTTAACCCAATATTAGGAATCAAATCAGGAGCAAGATCGGTAACTGTACTTGTCGCTAAATTTAAAATGGTTTGTACTTTATCAAAAGTAAAATCAATAATACTGCCCGTTTTATCTATATAAATTTTACGGCTATCAGGGTCTAAAGTTGATAAAAGTAAATTTACGCCACCCTGAGCTACTAAATTCCCATCTGCAGGCTTATTAGTTGGCAACCAAAATGTTCGCGCTTTCTCATCAATTAACCCATTTTCATCAAGGGCTATTTTATCAGTTGAATCGACTATGTTTGCGCCTGATACTTTTAGCTTTTTTAAATTCCCGCTCCAACGTGCGCCTGTTTCTGGGTAAAACATCGCAAAGTAAATTGACTCTCGGCTACGTGTTTGGTCAACATTATTACTTGCTACCGTAGGAGATGAAAAACTATCGTTAACTTCGCGTATTTTCGATATTGTATTATTAAGCGCTTCAGAAAGTTCAGTCGATGTATCGGCATGTAAGTACTCGCCGCCGCCCAATAAAGCGGTTTTTTCTAATAGCTTTTTACCATTTGTGCTCATGCCACTACCAAAACCGATAGTAAAAACTCGCCCCGTATCGGCAATCTCTGGCGTAGTCTCGTACAAGTCAACTTCAACATCTCTTGTACCGTGTATTATTTGAGCTAAAGCGGCTAAATAGCTACCACTTGTTTTAGATGGGTTTGAGTCAAAAGTAGATTTGTATAGAGTCTTTATAGAACTATCGCTTTCGTTATCACTCACTGGGTCGCCATCTGTCATTAAAATCAAATTAATAGAGTTATCACAACGCTCATCAGAACCTATTACTTGTTTAAAAGGAGAGATATAAGAAGAATTACTCTGGCTATAAGAAGTGGCAGTTTCAGCACTTAAGTCACGCTTGTAATCGCGGTTATAAATAGTTGAGCTATACCCATAATGAACTTTTTGACCTGTTAAGTATAAGTAAGCTTCCCATAAAGTTTCTGTAACGGGGGTATTACCATTAGCTGGCAAATTTTGTATTTGAGTTTTTACAGAGGAGTGCTCAGCCCCTAAGCCAGCCATTACATACCCACCAGAGTAATAATTGAAACGCATTAACCCAAAATCAATAGTCGCGTTATCAGTTACTAATTGCTTCATAGCGCCTTTTGCAGCAGTTAAACGTGTCTCATTTGGATAATCAATGTATGTTCCCATACTTCCTGAAGTATCAAAAATAATAAGTACACGAGGGTTTTCGTCGGTTTCAACATTATGGTTTACGTATAGTTCTATATCTTCGGCAAATACAGAAACGCTTATACCTACTCCGAATAACAAGGCAGCTATTTTTTTTAGTTTGAATTGCATTTTTAAATCCCTTTATTTGCGCTTTTTATTTTTATTGCGCAAGTTAATAACTACTCTATTCCCTGTTTGATTTTTAGTAATATTGAGGTGGGACTAAAAATAAAACAAAAGCCATATCTAGCTATTCATCACAAAACAGTGATTAGCATCCACGTGGCGTCAATGCTATAAAATATATATTACTTCGATTTTTAAATAAAAACAGATTAAAGTCAAAGACATTAGGTTTTATTGTCAATTAAAAACAACAACTTAAATAAAATAATCCTGTTTTACTGGATAGTTTAGTCACGTCAAAAAATAATATTTTTACCTATACTTTTATATTTATAGATCTATGTTTTAGGTAACAAGTACTTACCAATATAAATTAGTAGCGTAAGGCTCTAAAAATCACTCTTAAGAGCACTATTATTCAGTAAAGCTGTTTTATTAAAATGAGTGTATTTATAAGTAACTACTGTTATGCAAACATACAAAAAAGCCCATATTAGGTGCTACCTAATATGGGCTTTTATACTCTCGCTAAATTATAATCGCTTTATGCAAGCATTCTTATAAAGATAACTCTTTTTTAGCGCGAGTTAAGTTATGCGTTACAAGTGAGTTTTTAGAAATTTGAACCGCTTCATATAAATCAGAAATACCCGCAGTGTCTTTTTGAGCCTTAATACGCGCTACACCACGGTTACTTAATGCAAACGATGTAAGTTCGCGTACTTTTAAACGCGGACCATGGCTTTGCTTAAGTAAAGCAATTGCTTGTGTACAAATAGCTTCTGCTTCTTCGTAGTTTTTTGATTCAACAGTTAAAGCACAGCTATTAAACGATTTTTCAAATGCTGGGGCTGCTGTTACTGAGTCTTCAATAACCATTAATTTATAATCACCTTGATTAGCCATTGCAGCAGCTGAGCAAGTTAATAATGAGCCAAGAGCGATGGTTTTTAAAAGTGTAAATTTCATGATTATATTCCTGTTATGGCAATTGTTTAAACTAGTGATCTTTTTTAGCGTCAAGTAAATAGCTTAATAACAAGGCAAAAATTATGAAATATAGTCGTTCTATATAAGTAATTTTTTAACGCCGTTAGTGAGTTATTTAATTCGCTAAAATAATCATGTTTTAATAAAATTGGTATTTGTTAGTCGTATTTGTTGCCGACAACTAAACTTTAGAGTGTTAGCGCAATTACCACAAACGATAAAAACAAACCTAATAAGTGAATAAATCTAACCTATAGACTTTAGTCTAACACCTGTAAAAATACTTAGTAATTACAATTGGTTAAAATCCATAAAAACAACTAAACAGTAAATAGCAGAATACATTTTTTTTTTTTAATAACACAATACAAAGTTAATAAACACGAAAAAGCCGATGTTAGGGTTTAACCCAACATCGGCTTTTTTACTCTCGCTATTTTATATCATGCTTTAGTAAGCACTTTATAAAACGCGTTATAAAGGTTTTTTATAACGATAACTCTTCTTTAGCGCGAGTTAAGTTGTGCGATACCATTGAGCTGTTAGACAATTTTGATGCTTCATATAAATCAGCAAGTGCAGCTGTATCGTTATGCGCTTTTAAACGTGCAACACCACGGTTGCTTAATGCGAATGACGTAAGTTGGCGTACTTTAAATTTAGGGCCATCTGCGTCTTTTAAAAGTGCGATTGCTTTAGTACAAATTGCTTCGGCTTGCGCATAATTTTTTGACTTAACATTCAGTGCGCAGCTATTAAATGATTGCTCAAGTGGCTGTGGCGCTGTTGCAGTTTCAATAACCATTAATTTGTAATCACTTTGATCAGCCATTGCAGCAGCTGAACATGTTAATAGTGAGCTAAGAGCGATAGTTTTGATAAGTGTAAGTTTCATGGTCATATTCCTGATTAGTTAAGCCGTGCTTGTTGCCGACAATTGAACTTTAGAGAATTACCACAACCCCGACAAACGATTAAAACAAACCTAATAAGTGAGAAAAATTAACCTATAGACCTTAGTCTAATACGTTTAAACTTTTTCCATATATTTAAATAACTTACGAACTAATAATCGTGCCTAAAATCGCTACTTTACGTTTTAAAATGTATATAATTATTTATGTCTTTTTTTAGTTGGTTTTATTTTAAACACCTTACTTTGGCATAGCTGAGTAACAATCAAACAAATTTATACATTTAATTACATGCAATACTAAGTCATGTATTTATAATTATGCCTCTGGTAACTTTTCATCATTAATGGATTAACTTTTTTGAAACACACACTTCCTCTTTTTGTTTTATTAAGCACGCTTTTATCATTTAGCCAAAATGCTAACGCAAGGCTTTTGCTCGGTAATGACATGCCTAACACCGGTATGTTTATAAAATCAGAATTTAATGGCGATAGCAGCATTACATCTGCGGGTGTAGAAATGATGGTCAAACAAAATTACAGTAACTTTGGTGTTGTTTTTACAAGCGCAATTGGCGCGGCAGTAATCGATAATAAACAAGGCGAGCAAGAAGAATTTATAACGTGGGACAATGGCATGAAGCTTGGTTATTTTAATGACTTTTTTATATACGCCGAGCTTGGCTTAGATCTGTTCGAACTCGCCTTTAAAAACGATAGGGGCTATAACACCTACCAAATAGAAAAATCGAACAACGACATAGACGGTTACGCAGGTATAGGTGCGGGTTATCACTTTAAGCCATTTAAAATAGAAGTATTTACCCGTGCGCGCCAAATAGATGGCGACTACTGGGAAGCACAAGAACATATTTACAGCGGTGTGCAGCTCAGCTTTACGTTTTAACTCCCCTTTTGTTTTATAAGAAAAATAAAAAGCGTGTGAAATACAGCTATTTCACACGCTTTTTAAAAAATACATTTAACAGGTTTAATCTAACCAATTTATTTTTAACGGATAGTTTTGGCTACTTTACCAATACTCAAACCCTGAATTAAAATAGAAAAAACCACAACCGCATAAGTAAGAGCCAATAAAATATCGCGCTCGTTCCCATCAGGTAGTTGCAATACCAATGCAACCGAAATACCACCACGCAAGCCACCCCAGGTTAAAACTTTCCATGCGCCAGATGGCAACTCTAATTGCTTATTAAATGTAGTGGTTGTTATACCCACAACAATTAAACGTGCGAGTAACGCTATTAAAATAGTTAAGCCACCAGCAATAAATAAATTACTCGAAAATGCAATCATGACGACTTCAAGCCCTATGAGTACAAATAAAATGGCATTTAAAATTTCGTCAATCAGCTCCCAAAATAAATCAACGTAATGGCGTGTTTTATCGCTCATAGCCATACTACGACCATGATTACCCACCATTAACCCCATCATTACCATTGCAAGTGGGCCCGACAAATGCCAATGGCTTGCCAATGCATAACCACCAATAACGCCCGCTAAAGTAAGTAGTACTTCTTCTTGGTAACTATCAATACTTTTTAGTAAGTAATATAAAATACCACCTAATACCAAACCAAAAACAATACCACCACCCGCTTCAACCGCCAGCGTGTGCGCTACATAATAGGTTGTAGGAATATCACCACTTGATAAAACACCCAATAAAAGCACAAAAATAACCACGCCAATACCATCGTTAAACAACGATTCACCCGCAATCACGGTTTCAATACTTTTAGGCGCACCCGCAGATTGTAAAATACCCATTACCGCAATCGGATCAGTTGGCGAAATTAATGCGCCAAACAGTAAACACCAAATAAACGCTAAATCAAAACCAAGCAAAGGAAGTACTAAATAAAGCGCCGATAGATAAAAGCATCGAAATAACCATAACGCCAATGGTTGTTGGCAAGCCAATAAAGCGATGGTTTACATAGGTGAGTAACGCGGTAATTGATAAAAATATCGCACTTATTTCAAGTACGCTTAGGCTGGTTCCTGGTGCCATGGTTTAAATCTCAATATTTATTTAATGATACCTTGCTCAAAATAAGCAAAGCAGAAGGGTTATTATTTTTTATACGGTTATCTCGCATTATATTCGCGTAGCCTAAACAAGCATACCCAAAATATTAATTATAAATATACACCCTACTCTATTAACGTATTTAAGGTATTAACTTACGCATTAAATAAAACAAAAAAGCCCATGTTAGGAATTAACCTAACATGGGCTTTTTTACTCTCGCTATTTTATAACATGCTTTTGGTAAGCACTTTATAAAGGCGTTTATAAAGTACTTATAAAGAAAGCTCTTCTTTAGCGCGAGTTAAGTTGTGCGATACCATTGTACTTGTAGACATTTGGTTTGCTTCGTATAAATCAGCAAGGCCAGCAGTGTCGTTGTTCGCTTTTAAACGTGCAACACCACGGTTACTTAATGCAAATGACGTAAGTTGGCGTACTTTAAATTTAGGGCCATCTGCGTCTTTTAAAAGCGCGATTGCTTTAGTACAAATTGCTTCGGCTTCAGCATAATTTTTTGACTTAACATTCAGTGCGCAGCTATTAAATGATTGCTCAAGTGGCTGTGGCGCTGTTGCAGTTTCAATAACCATTAATTTGTAATCACTTTGCTCAGCCATTGCAGCAGCTGAACATGTAAGTAGTGAGCTAAGAGCGATAGTTTTGATAAGAGTAAGTTTCATGGTCGTAGTCCTGTTGGTTAAGCCGTGCTTGTTGCCGACAACTGAACTTTAGAGAATTAACACAAAACCGACAAACGATTAAAACAAACCTAATAAGTGAATAAAACTAACCTATAGACTTTAGTCTAATACCAAATTACTAATTTACGGCAATTGGTATTTATACAATCAGCAACCAAACCAACACTTTATTTAGTACGTTCAAGCAACTTAACTACTTGGGCTACAACCATTTCTGGCTCATCTTTTTGCGGGTAGTGATAGCTTTTATTTGTTATAACTACTTCACCTTGAGGAAATGTATTAGCCCACTTTGAATGTAAGTCGCCCCACATTTCCCGCGCTTTGTCGGTAAAAAATAATACCGATGGACTTTTATATTTTTTAACTGAGGCTATAACAGTCACTGGTATGTCAGCAATTTGTGGATAATCAGGCAGTGGACGTTTTGCCCAAAAATCTAAATACTGATTCGACATTCCATTTTTCATATCGTCGAGCTTTATAGCTGCAATTTCTTTTTCAGCGCGTAGCAAATCAATTGCGCGCATAATATCTACATCGTGCTCTGATGCAGGCTCAATTAACATCAACGCTTTAATTTGATTAGGGTATGTTGCAGCAAATACACGTGCAATATAAGCACCATAAGAGTGCGCAACATACACAACAGGCTCTTCTATTTTCAGTGTTTTGAGTAATAACGCAGCCTCAGCTGCATATTCTTCTGAGCTATAGTTTTTCTTTATTTGTGCAGAACCGCCATTACCAATACGAGAATACCGTATAACTTTAGCGTGCTTGGTAAGTGATTCAAAAACAGGATCCCAATCACTTAAACCAGCAGAACCACCCGCTTCAAGTAAAATAGTATGTTTACCTTTACCTGCTAATTCGTATTCAACATCAAGGCCATTTACTTGAACTTTAGCCAGTTCAGCTAAGGCACTATGTGTGATGAAAAGTGAGCAATAAATAATAACTTTTATTAATGATTTCATTGTTATAAATAGGAAGTGTCATTGAAATAATCTTACAATATTAAGCATTTTTATGTATAGTTTCTAGTAATATTAGGTACAAATAAAATTAGATCCTTTAGAGTTTAAAATACGTGAGCATGGTACTTAAGTTTAATGAGCATGATGTGGGTTTGTAGACCTTGAAGCAAAGTACTTTCTCGGTTCGTATGTACTAGCCCCACCTAAACGATAACTAAGCTACTTTTAAACAACTCATTATTGAAAATGGCCACAAGTTCCTAAAAGCCGCCAATCCAAACTGGTCTGAGCAATTAATGGTAATTGTACGTTAGTTAGAAGAGTTATTTTTACCGGTAAATCACTTTAAAATAAGGAAATAACATGAATATTGCAGAGATGGGGTTAGACGCTTTTTTGTCACGAAACAATATTACAGCTGAAGATTTTGAAAAATGCGAACTTGATTGGGAATTAATAAAATCAATTGGAGTGAACCATCAATCAAATATAGATAAACTTGAAGATTTAGCAGAGTCATGTACAAAAACAATCCAACGCTTTGATAAAGTTCACTCTGTTCGTTGGAGAGTCAAAAATGCAGAGCACTTAATGGAAAAAATTGTACGTAAAACTACAAAACGCTCTGGTTATTACAACAAGGAATATCTGAATATTTCTGTTGAGAACTACATTGAAATGGTAACCGACTTAATTGGAATACGTGCTTTACACTTATTTAAGCAAGATTGTGTCGAAGTAATAAACGAATTAGAAGACACTTGGGGAAAATCCGAGGCTATAACTGCATATATCAGAAAAGGCGATAGCGAGAAAGAATACAAAGAACAAGATGCTTGGGAGATTAAAGAGCATAAAGCTGGTTATCGTTCAATACATTTTGTTTTTTCCACATCACCTTATAAATCAAAAGTATTCGTAGAAGTTCAAGTAAGAACTATTTTTGAAGAAGGTTGGAGTGAAATTGATCATAAAATTAGATATCCAAACTTTTCTAATAATGCAGATATTGGTGCATTTTTAGATATATTTAATAGGCTATCTGGTAGTGCAGATGAGATGGGCTCATTTGTAAAAGCCTTAAGTACGATGATCCAACACAATAAAACTGAAGTTGACAGGTTAGAAAACGAGAACCAAGAACACAAAAATAAAATCAATGATCTATTAGAAAAGTTGAAAAACAAAACATCAACAGATGATATTTCTAGCTTAGTTACTAATCTACAAACAGAAATTATGAATTATAGTTCGTTAACGCAAGTAGCAACTCAATTACAGCACCCGAATCTTTATAATGCAATTGAACAATTTTCTAATACTGCAAGGGTTACGGATGGACTAACTGATGCCCTCATTAATTCTTATAATAAATCAGTTAATAAGAAGTAAAACCGGATAACAAATATAAGGAAACTCCATGAGTGTTAATGTCCCTAAAGTATTTATTTCATATTCCCATGACACACAAGCCCATAAAAAATGGGTTCTAGAATTAGCTCAACGTTTACGCAATTCTGGTGTCGATGCGATCTTAGATCAATTTCGTGTAGGCCTTGGAGATGACTTGGGCGGCTTCATGGAAAAAAGTGTAGCTGAATCTGACCGTATTATTATGGTATGTACTGATAATTATGTTACTAAAGCTAATAGCGGTTTAGGTGGCGTTGGATATGAGAAAATGATTATGACCGCTGAATATATGACTAATATTGATAGCAATAAAGTAATCCCTCTGATTCGTCAAAATGGCACTCATAACGTACCTACATTTTTAAAAACCCGTTTGCATATTAACTTTTCTCGCGAAGATGAATATGAATTACAATTTGACAACCTTTTACGTGAGATTCATCAAGCTCCTTTATTTAAAGAGCCTAAAATCGGTAACAATCCATTTGAGTCTGTAACCGCAAGACCATTAGAAAGCGTTGCAGATAAGAAAACCGATCTACTCAAAGAATGGGTAAAACTTTATAATCAAGGAGTAGATTTTTTTATCTTTGAGGATCTTCATCAGATGCTAGGATGTTCTAAAATATTTGCTGAAATCTACATTAATGAATTACTTACCGATAATTTAATCAAAAGAAATAGAGAATATATAACCAATTACGGTTGTATGTTAGATGTATTCAGGTTGACCGATAAGGTTAAGTTATATGCAATTGAACAGGGTTGGATTAAAGCATAAACCTTAGTTGCTCGAAGGCAATGTAATAAGTAACTTACCCCATTGGTCGAAAAGCTAAATCCGCTCAAAAGTAAATAACCGCAGCAAAGAAAACCCGCTTTTACGGGCTTTCTTATATTTATAACCTTGCAAATATAAGACAGCTAGCTCCTTATAATAAAACTAGTTTTCTCACCCAAACCTATAAACTCCCTCGCCCATATGCCATAATCTAAATAATTCATTATTTTAGTAACTTGGCGCGTATTTAGGCGCTTTTAAGTTAACTACTCAGGGTTTTCAGCATGGCATATCAAGAGCAAAATCAAGCAACAATCTATTGGCACGACTACGAGACGTGGGGGGCAAGCCCTCAAAAGGATAAGCCAAGCCAATTTGCGGGTATTCGTACCGATCTTGATTTAAATATTATTGGCGAGCCGCTTATTGAATATTGTAAGCCGCAAGCGGATTACTTGCCCCACCCTGAGGCGTGTTTAATTACGGGTATTACGCCACAAGTAGCGATGAAAAAAGGCTTAGTTGAAGCTGAGTTTATAGCAAAAATTCATGCCGAATTTAGCGTGCCAAACACCTGTGTTGCCGGTTATAACAGTATTCGGTTTGATGACGAAGTAAGCCGTTATAGCTTTTACCGTAACTTTTACGACCCATACGAGCGTGAATACAAAAATAACAATAGCCGCTGGGATATTATTGATTTAGTACGTGCTTGTTACGCACTGCGTCCTGAAGGCATTGAATGGCCGTTAAAAGAAGACGGCAGCCCAAGCTTTAAGCTAGAACATTTAACCGTAGCCAATAGTATTGAACACGCCGCAGCGCATGATGCACTAAGCGATGTAACCGCCACTATTGCACTGGCTAAGCTAATAAAAGAAAAGCAACCAAAGCTATATAACTTCTTTTTTGGGCTGCGTGGCAAAAAAGCCCTTGCCGAATTGGTTGATGTTTTTAACATGACGCCGCTTGTGCATACCACGTCGCGCATACCTGCAACACAAGGCTGTACAAGCTGGGTTGCACCAATGAGCTTTCATCCAGTAAATAAAAACGCGGTTATTTGTTTTGATTTAACTCAAAACCCGCAAGTACTCATTGATTTAAACGTAGAAGAATTACGCAAACGTTTATACACCAAACGTGTAGATTTAGCCGAGGACGATTTACCTGTTGGCTTAAAACTAGTGCATTTAAACAAGTGCCCTATTTTAGCCCCAGCTAAAACGTTATTGCCTGAAAACGCCGCGCGCCTTGGGATTGACCGCGAGCAGTGTTTAGCTAACTTAGCTGTTTTAAAAGCCAATACCGATCTTCGCGATAAAGTAACCGAAGTGTTTAACGAGCAAGGCGATTACAGCGCAACCACTAACGTTGACTACTTACTTTACGATGGGTTTACAAGCCATGCTGATAAAGCTAAATTTGCGATTATTCGTGATGCAAAACCAGATGAATTAGCAGGGTTGAAGTTAGACTTTGAAGATAAAAAGTTTAATACGTTATTGTTTAGGTACCGCGCCCGTAACTGGCCTGAAACGCTAAACCAGCAAGAGCTTGACCAATGGCGCCAGTATTGCCAAAACAAGTTAATGCACGGGGAAGATCAACCATCGATTAATGCGCAAGATTTTATGATCACCCTTGAAAACCTAGCGCATGAACATGACGACAGCGAAAAAAATCTTACTATTTTAAAGGCGCTATATAACTACGCTCAAAGCATGTAATTTTGTTTGTATAACGCATTAAAAACGCGACGCTTTAGCAATAAAGCGTCGCGTTTTTGTTTATTAATATCTGTATCACTACAAAGAAAGCAAAATTTATTTCACAAAGAGAAGCGAATGAGGAGTAAATGAGAAACATAAAAACAATAGTTTTTTAGATCTATTACTTCCTCTAAAAGCGCAGCGCCTCATAACCTCTTTGTGAATAAATTACTTTACGGGCTTTGCCCGTCACGCCAGCAAGCTTCGCGTCTACATCGACATACTCAACGTAAACGTTACTTTTTATGCAGCGCTTCAATGCGTGCTAGTAAGCTTGAGGTGTCGTATCTGCCACCGCCAAGTGCTTGTACGTCGGCGTAGTATTGATCGACCGTTGCGGTCATTGGCAGTGTTGCACCGTTGTTTTTAGCTTCATCGAGTGCAATACCTAAATCTTTACGCATCCAATCTACGGCAAAACCAAACTCATATTCACCCGCCCACATTGTTTTGTAGCGGTTTTCCATTTGCCACGAACCGGCTGCACCTTTAGAAATGGTTTCTATAACTTTTTCACCATCAAGCCCAGCTTGCTTGGCAAAATGTAAGCCTTCGGCTAAACCCTGCACTACACCAGCAATACAAATTTGATTAACCATTTTACAAAGTTGTCCCGAGCCAACGCCGCCTAACAGTTGGCTAAAACGACTAAACGCCGCCATAACTGGCTGCACTTTAGCAAATACGGCTTCACTGCCACCCGCCATAACCGTTAATACGCCGTTTTCGGCGCCAGCTTGTCCGCCCGATACAGGCGCATCTATAAAGTCGATATTTTGCAGAGCCGCTTTTGCAGCCACTTCGCGTGCTACTTCAGCTGAGGTTGTGGTGTGATCAACCAAAATAGTGTGCGGCAACATGCCCGCTAACACGCCGTCGTCGCCATACACTACTGAGCGTAAATCGTCATCGTTACCAACACACATAAATACGATGTCGGCATTACTGGCAGCTTCGCGCGGGGTTGGTGCAAAGCTTCCTGAATGTTCTGCAGTCCACGTTTGTGCTTTAGCTTGAGTACGGTTATACACGCATACGCTGTGCCCTGCTTTTGCTAAATGCCCCGCCATTGGGTAACCCATTACGCCTAAACCTATAAATGCGACTTTCATTGACATAAAAATGACCTATTAAACTGATAACTTAGAAACTAGACCTCGATTATGTCAACCGGTCGATAAAAAAGCGAATGAAAGTCTTTATAAAATTTCCTTAGCGGGAAAGGTAAGTAGGTAACCTATGGACAGTATTTATCAATTTAATGCACCACTTTTTAACAGCGAAAATTTTTCTCTTAGCCAATTACAGGGCAAAACCGTCCTTATTGTTAATACAGCGAGTAAGTGTAATTTTTCGGTGCAATTAAATGCGCTCGAAAAGCTCTATCAGCAATACAAAAGCAATGGTTTTACTGTACTTGCGTTTCCGTGTAACCAGTTTGGCCAAAATGAGCCGCTTGATAATTTAGCCATTAAAGACTTTTACCAAGATCAATTTAATGTCTCATTTGAGGTATTTGGTAAGGTAATGGTAAACGGGCCAGAAACACATCCGTTGTTTAATTATTTAAAGTCGCATACGCGGGGTATTTCGCAAAATCGTGCAATTAAGTGGAATTTCACTAAGTTTTTAATTAACTCACAAGGGCAACTTGTTGCACGCTATGCACCACGTACTAAGCCCGAAACACTTAAACAAGTAATAGAAAGCAACCTACTGCAAGCCGCAAAGTTAAGCGCTGCTAGAGGTGGTAAAAAAGTATCGTCAAAAATACCTTTGTTTACGTCGGCTAAGGCATAAATTAGGGCTTAATTTAAATCAATAAAATGCGTGTTACTAAAGCACAGGTTTATAAAGTAGTTTATTGTATTAGTAATAAATAATACTCCTTAAGCGTCGAGGCTATTACCATGAACATTGCTTTTTTTAGTACTCAAAAGTACGAACTGCCTTTTTTTGAACAAAGTACACGCGATCACCGTGATATAAAAATAACGTATTTTGAGCAAGCCCTGAGCGAACAAACGGCCATTTTAACAAACGGGTTTGATGCCATATGCGTATTTGTAAACGACACCGTAAACGCCACTGTTATTGAACAATTGGCAAGCCAAGGCATAAATACTATTTTGCTACGTTGTGCAGGATTTAATAATGTTGATTTACCTGCAGCAAAAGCACATAAAATTAAAGTATTACGTGTTCCTGCTTACAGCCCTGAGGCCGTAGCCGAGCATTGTATTGCACTTATGCTAACGCTTAGCCGTAAAACACATAAAGCGTATAACCGCGTACGCGAAGACAATTTTGATTTAAATGGATTGCTTGGTTTTAACTTGCACAATAAAACCGTGGGTATTGTAGGTTGCGGTAAAATTGGCCTTGCGCTGTGTAACATTTTAAATGGCTTTGGCGCTAATGTATTAGTGTGCGACCCCTACGCACAACCTGGCAATTATACAATTACCGATATAGACACCTTACTTAGCCAAAGCGATGTGATTTCTTTGCATTGCCCTTTAACGGAGCAAACTCATCATTTAATAAATGACGAGGCATTTAGCAAAATGAAAACCGGCGTTATGCTTATTAACACCTCTCGTGGTGCACTGCTTAACAGCAAAGCGTGCATTAATGCGCTTAAAACTAAAAAACTAGGGTATTTAGGGCTCGACGTTTACGAGCAAGAGTCGGAGCTGTTTTTTAAAAACCACAGCGACGAAATAAATCAAGACGATATATTTTCGCGCTTAGTGAGCTTTAAAAATGTATTAGTAACGGGGCATCAGGGCTTTTTTACCCAAGAGGCACTCACCGAGATAGCAAACACAACCCTACTTAACGCGCTTGAAGTAAATGAAGGTAGGCCTCTGACTAATGAGGTTTTATAAAGTTCTTGGCTATACCTAAATAACAGGTACAAAAAAAGCGAATAAGGTGAGCCCTATTCGCTTTTTTGTTTAAAAATTCACTTTAAATAGAGCTTAGCCAAACGCGACGTTTGCAAATACCAAGGTCATTAATATTGGGCAAACAAAACGAATATACTGAGCAAACCAGTAATGTACGCCTGTTGTTGCTTGATGTAATTTATTACCACGCTGCCACATCCAACCTACCGTAATAAAGTAAAACAAGCCCATAAGCGGCAATTGGTATTGAGTAAATAGCATAATAACTAAGCCAAATAACCAATCAAAATTTAATATAATCGCGCTTGCACACACAAGAACAACGGCGCTTACCGCCCATGTTGCTTTGGTGCGGCTAACCTTGTGGTTTTCGACTAAAAACGCTACCGGAATTTCGGTGGTCGATATAGTTGACGTAACCGATGCGATAGACATTAATACAAAAAATAATAAACCAACTAATAAGCCAATTTCGCCCATGGTGCTAAATAGCTCAGGTAAAATAGCAAAAATAAGTTGCCCTTCGCCAATCAATTTACCACCACTAAATACCTCTACACCGTTGTGCTGCGCCACATAAATAGCAGGAATAATAAGTAAGCCCGCTAAAAAAGCAACGCCAGTATCAAGTAGTGCAACACCTGCGGTGAGCTTTGGTAAATTAGCATCTGGCTGTAAATACGAGCCGTAAATCATCATACAGCCCACACCTAAAGAGAGCGAAAAGAACGCTTGCCCCATTGCAGCAATAATTAAATTAGGGTCGAGTATTTGGCTAAAATCAGGAATTAAATACGCGGCAAAGCCTTCGCTTGCGCCATCAAGTGTAGCAATGTAAGCAATTAAACCAACAAGCAGCACAAGTAACAGTGGCATTAAACGGCGCGACCAGGTTTCTATTCCCGATTTAACACCTTTTAAAATAATACTGGCAGTTAAAATAAGCATAAGCGGCGTAAATACAAAATTACGCAGCACTGAGTCGCTATGTAAAAACTCGCTTGCGCCTGTAAACCCAAAAAAGGTGGTTATGGGTTCAATAGCGTATGAGAGCATCCACCCAGCTACTATTGAGTAAAAACTTAGCATAACAACTGCGCCCGCAAGGCCAATATAACCTGCTGCCGCACCTACTTTACGGTTAGTGTTTTGCCATGCGTCGCCCAATGCTTTTACAGGGTTAGCTTGTGCTTTGTGACCTAAATAAAGTTCTGTATACAGCGCAGGAAGCGCAAGTAAAAATATAACAATAAAGTAAACCAGTAAAAATGCACCGCCACCATGGTTGGCCGCTTGCGTAGGAAAACCCCAAATATTACCTAAACCCACTGCTGCGCCAGCAGCGGCTAAAACAAAACCAAGTCGGCTTTGAAACCCATCACGCACTTGTGCCATACATCTACAAATCTGTTATTATTTTGATTATTGTGAATTAAACCATATTTCATGCCAGCTGAGTAATAAAATTGTACCCAGCCTTTATTAGTGGCGTTAACCGCTCACAATATCAGCGACTTCTTTTGCTTTAGGGCTTTTATGACTGAACACTATTTTAAAAACGCCTTGAGTATTACTTCAACTCAATTGGCAAACTTGTCTTTAGCGAGTAACAGTATTTTATTATTTAATGCTAAAACACTTGAGCTTAGTGACTTTAATTTGCCCGATTGCTTAAGCCCATTTGAGTTAACTATTATAAACCGCCGTAAAAGTCCGCAAGCTAAGCAAGAGTATTTAGCGACGCGGTTATTGTTAAAACACCTTATTAAAGTAGCGCAGCCGCAACATGCGCGTGTAGCCCTTAATAAAATAAGTACCGAATTTGACGAGGCAAGCTCAAAGCTGCAAATACACGTAAATGGTGATGTTATTAATACCTGTATTTCGCACTCGCATGGTTTGGTTGGCGTAGCGCTAAATTTTGATAAAAGTGAGTTTGGGTTTGATATTGAAAAAGTAAGCCTAAAGCGCCCGTTTGAAAAGCTCGCTAAGCATTTTTATCATAATGATGAAATTACACTTATCACTGAACCTACTAATACCCAAGCCCAAGCAGATACGTTTTTTAGAATTTGGACATTAAAAGAGTCACTTGCTAAAGCCACCAGCCGCCCTATTGCAAAATTACTTAGCCCCAATGTGTTTGACGAATTACATAGTGCAAAGCTGAGTGCTAGCAGTAATCGCGTTACTGTAGCTGATAGCAGTGACAGCAATGTTTGCTTTGATGTAAGTGTGGTGCATAAAAAAAGCATCGACTGGCGATGCTTTTTATTAAATGACTTTATTAAGTAACTTTATTAAGTGACTTTATCAACTGATTTTACTAGGTGATTTTCCTGAATAACGGTTATTTACGCAGCAAAATCATTTTCTAATAAACGGCTATGAATAGACTGTACTACGTTATCTGACTCAGTTTGCTCTACTAAAAAGCACAGATTGTGCTTACTAGCACCGTGGCAAATTAATCGAATGTTAAAGTCTTTTAGTACACTCATTAAGTTCATTTCGTGTTGGCGTAATTGAATCTCAGAGCCAATAAGTGCCACCAATGTTAGGTTGTTTTCTACCGAAACATGGCAAAACTCTGCAAGCTTATCTAGGCATTCTTGATCGAGCTCTGGGCGCGAGGCGTTTTGCGCGTTATCAAGGGTTATAGCTACGCTAATTTCTGATGTAGTTACCAAATCGACCGATATATTGTATTCACTTAATAGTGTAAATACGCGTGCTAAAAAGCCACTAGCTAGTAGCATTTCTGGGCTTTTAAGCGTAAGCAATATTTGGTTTTTACGTTGCGTTACTGCGCGTATGCCTGGTTGCTGCGATTTTTCGCGCTCAATCCATGTACCACCACGCTCTGGCTCTCGGCTAGAACCAACAAACACGTTAATGTGGCTCCGGCTTGCTGGTAAAATAGTCGCTGGGTGCAATACTTTTGCGCCAAAGGTCGCCATTTCAGCGGCTTCGTCAAAACTTAAACGTGCAATTGGCGTCGCTTTTGCGCACAAACGCGGGTCGGTGCTAAAAATACCCACTACGTCGGTCCAAATATGCACACTTTTAGCGTTAATTGCTTCAGCTAATAATGCAGCGCTGTAGTCTGAACCACCACGTCCTAGCGTTGTGGTTTGACCGTATTCGTCACTGCCAATAAAGCCCTGAGTCACAATTACTTGAGCGTTTAATAACGGGATTAAATGTTCTTTAGCGGCTTGCGCTGTGGCTGCAACATTAGGCGTTGCTTTACCAAATTGGCTGTCGGTTTTAAGCACCTTGCGCACATCAAAGCGATCGGCGTTTAAACCTTGTAAACGCAGCACCTGAGCAAATAAATAAGACGACAAACGCTCACCAAAGCTAAGTAGCTCGTCGTGTTGCTGATCGGTTGTTAGTGACTCTTGAGCCAATGTTTGAAATGCTTTTAGGGTTTCGTTAAAGCCAACCGCTAAATCGGCATCTAGCGATAACTCATCTAAAATAGTTTGTTGAATAGCAAGCACGCCGTTTATGTGTTCTTGGCGCTCACTTGAGGTAATACTTGATTTACACAGTGCAACTAAGTGGTTAGTTACGCCGGCACTGGCGCTCACGGCAACAATACGTACGCTTTTATCTGCAACAATAATTTCGCTACAGCGACTCATCGCTTCAAAGTTTGCAACACTTGTTCCGCCAAACTTGGCAACGATGTAATCTGATTTTGCGCTTAACTCTGTTTGAGGCACTGTTTGTGGCGCTGATTGGGTAGTCATTTAGTCTCCTTTCGCGATATCCAAATCGCAATAAAACAAGAAGAACTTGGCAAAGGAATGCTTGAAGATAAGTCCACTGCCAGAAGCTCTCCACCTATATTGGTGACAGTTTTGAGGATTCAGCCCCATAAACCGAAAAACAATGACGACGTACCATTATTTTCCTCGGCGAGTACTTCCCTCCTTAATGATCATCGGCTTTCGTCGCCTAACATTAAGTACCTAAGTATCGCACCTCTTCTGAATGCTTTATTAACCAGTGGCTAATAAAACAAAACCCCACTAAGTAGCGGGGCTTTGAAAGTTATCGTTTAGACGTCTAGCTGTCAAGCATTTAATAATCTATGAGTTAAATAAAACTGCCCATGTAATACGAGCCCGCATATCCTACGGTGTAACAAATTAATAAATGCAGCGATAAACGCAAGTAGCTCATAAAGGTAAGCGCTTTAACTTTGCTCATGGCAATAATGCCCGCAGCCGAACCAATAATAAGCATTGAACCACCCACGCCCGTTGCATATGTAAACGACAACCAGTGTTGTTGGCTCATTACTATATCGGCTTTTAATAATGCAGCGGTAAGCGGTACGTTATCGACCCCTGCTGATAATATGCCCATTAAGTAGTTTGCGTACTCAGGTGCCATTACCGTATATAGGTCGGTAAATTTACTCAACATACCAATTTCTTTAAGTGCGCCTACAAGTAAAAGTACACCTACAAAAAACAATAATGTGTCGTATTCTATATCGCGAACAAAGTCGATTATGTCTTTGTTAATGTCTTTTTTGCGCATTAAAAACTGCGCTACTAAAAACATCACTGACAAGCCAAACAAGAAGGTTAATAACGGCGGTACGCTGTAAACTACACTCAGCATAAGTGTGCTCACTACGGTAGATAAAAATATAACAGCAATGGTTATGTCGGTTTTTTCAATGCGGGTTTTACCTGCACCAGCAAACTCAACACGCCCTTTCATACCGATAGACAGTAACGCGGCTAGCAGCATAACGCTTGCAAGAGCTGGCGCTATAAGTAGTAATAAATGAGCAATGGTTACTTTGCCATCTAAAAATATCATTAGTGTGGTTACGTCACCGGTTATTAGCGATACCCCACCTGAGTTAACCCCAAACACAATAAGCGTGGCGTATTTAATGAGCTTTTTAGGTTCAAGTTTTAACGACATAACAACCGCGAGCGATATAAGCGTAGCTGTTACGTTGTCTGAAATCGACGAAAACAAAAATGCAAAACCACCCACCAAAAACATGAGCTTTTTTTCGCTAATACTTTTTGGCATAACACGGTGCACAATATTTTCTATAAACCCCTTTGAATTTAAATACGCTACAAAGGTCATCGCAGCCATTAAAAATAGCCATAGAGAGGCAATTTCTAAAATATTTTCATTTAAAAGGTGTTGAATCGTATCGGGGCTTTGCCCGTGTAGAGGGTATATAAAAAGAAGAATCCAGCAAAGCGTACCAAAAAACAGCGTGGTTTTAGCTTTATTGACATGAATTATATCTTCTATAACGATCAGTAAAAATGCAATCGCTATCAGGGTTAGAATAATCGAGGAAACCATGGTAGTTAAACAACCTTTGATATAGTTTTAAAGAACACACAAATAACATTCCATTTCATGTGCCTATTTTCGGCGCGAATTTTAGCACTGCCTCTATGCAAAAACTATTATTAAATGGTCTTAAAAACGAATACTATATACAGACAAGGTTAATTAAAAATACGTAATAATGAGTCTTCTAAAAGAACTCAATAATAAAATACTAGGATGTTGTAACCTCTTATGATCCCAGCTAAAAAGCTGCTAAACACCATAACCGAACATTGGGGTGTATTAGCGCTATTATTTAAACGTTTTAAAATGGCTGACTTTAGCCTAAAAGACGTACAAAACGCGATTAAGCAAAAGCAGCCTACGTGGTCAAACGAACGCATTTATAAAGAAACAAATCGTTTGTTAAACCAAGATATTTTAATTCCACTGGCTAAATCTTCTCAGCTTGAAATAAATCGTGCTATTGCCGATTTTGCTACGTTTTTACTGCAAGAAGAGCATTTAGGTTTAGCGCAAGAAATTAGCGTATTAGTCGACGACCTTGCACGTTTAGGTAACCGCCTAGATAACGCTGGCGAAATAGAAGACTTTGACGATTTACGCCGCTACAGCCGCATTATGGATGATCGGGTGCGTAAAATAATGAAGCTATACGCACACAACGAAAACGCAATTTTAAATATTGTTGAACAAGCTAAATCTAATAATGCGGTGCAATCGCTGCAAAAGCGTTATAAAGCAGTAATAGAAGCCTTTGACGAATACATAGAGCCCATGCTTGAAATGGTTGATATTCGGGGGGATTTTCATGCCTGTTTTACCCTCATTGAAGAGCAAATAAGTAAACAAATACTGCACATTGAACGCTCAGGTAAAGCGTATAACGACAAACGCATGTTAGAGCAATTGCGTACCCGTATATTAGAGATGCATTTAGTGGGTCGCACAAGCTTACGTAAAAGTGCCGACATGCTTATGCCGCTACGTGAAGAGTTACGCCGTAATAACTTAATTACTCGCCAAGCAGCCAAAGTACTTGGGCTTGTACGTAAAAATGGCGTAGACAATATGCTAAGTGCGGTGCAGCCACATTTTGTGAGCGACGCGCAGCGATATTCGCTTGGTCAGCAACGCCATATCGTGGCTTACATGGCAAGCTTGGTTGAATTTGAACACGAAGAATACCAATTGCCTGACCAGCAAGACGTGCCTGCATTTGTTACACCTAATATTCCTGACTACAACGATGTTAAAACCAGCTTTGCTAAGCGCTTTAATAAAAAACGCAAAAAGCCGCAGCCCTTGCTGCAATTTTTAGACGAAAGCTATCCAGATCTCGATGCCGACGAAATGCTATTTTTGTATCAAAAATTAGTCAGCGACAGCGATATTAAAATAATTCAAAGCGATGAAAAAGCCCGCGTAAAAATTGCCGGTCAGCACTTTTCTTTATATCCATTTAATTCAGAGCCTCAGCCAGATCCAAAGGCAGGTAAATAAACCATGACACACATAAACTTAGACGAGCTAACCCACCTACAAGCCATTAATAAAAAATTAGTAGCGGGTTATCACATTTGCGAGCAAGACAACGTAATGTGGCAAGAGCTTGACCAACACATAGAAGACTACACCGCCCTATTTACCGCTTTAGGTAACGATTTAAAACGCGACAGCCGTGGCTTTTATTATTTTGGTAGCGACGAAAGCACACCAAATATGGGCAAAATATCTCGCGCTATCGCACTCACCATTTACATTTTAATTGAGCACTACGCCAATACGGGTAAAGATCCAATGCGCGCATTGTTTGACGACGTAAACGATTTAGAGCTTATGCAAACGCTGGTGCAAATTAACAAACATTTGTTTGACCAGCTTGAGATATTTTCGGGATCGGACCTGCGCAAAGACGTTTACCTGCGCATGGTGCGCTTAGGTTTAGCCCGTGAAGTAGAAGGCGGCTTTATGCTACAAGCGCCAATTCACCGCTACATAGATGCACTCATGGAAGTAAACGAAGAAACCTACATTACAGAGGACGAGGAATGAAAAATCTATACGGACTAAGTAAACTCGCCCTACTTAACACCGCAGGCTATGCAAAATGTGTGATCCCGCTTGATAAAAGCAGCTCTATTTGCGCGCCCAATAACACAGGTAAAAGCTCGGTTATTAACGCCCTGCAGTTTCCGCTTATTAACGATTTACGCTTAACAGAATGGGACGGACACGATTTAGATGAAACCCGTAAGTTTTATTTTTCATCCGATCAGTCGTACATTTTACTAGAAGCTAACTTGCCTCATGGCTCGGTAGTAATAGGCGTAGCAGGGCTGGGTAAAATTGCCGGTTACGCGCATCAGTACTTTTGTTATCAAGGAAAGCTTGATTTAGAGCAGTACACGCAAGGTAAAACTATTATTAAATTTACCAAGCTGTTCAACCATTTAAAATCGCTTAACTACAACCCTATTGAGCTTAAAGCACAAGAGTTAAACGCGCTACTTACTGGCGGCGCAACCCCATTTGACGGCGACATTAACTTAAAAATGATCCCGCTTAATAATGTGCAAGACTCTTCTATTTATAAAGAAATATTTAGACGTATTCTTAACTTACACAAATTAGGCGCAAGCGACGTAAAACGCTTTATGCTACGCGTGTTTGAACGCCATATGTCGAACTCTAAGGTCGACTTTTATGAAGTATGGCGTCGCTCGTTTGATAAAGTAAATCGCTCAAAACGCGAACTAAAAGCCCTTGAGTCAATGCAAGAGCCAATAGCTGCGCTTGAATCAATGCTTGAAAACCAAACCGTGCTTAAAGGTAAATTAGCCGCGTATGCGCCTAAAATTGACCAAGCACTGATTGATTTTGATACCTATCAAGAATCGCAACTCTCTGAGCTGGGTATAGCGCTTGAAGATATAGAGCACGAAAAACACGAGTTTGAGCAAAAGCAAAGCCTATACGTACAGCAATCGCGCGACATAGAGCGCAGACAAACACAAATTGAGCAGTGGTTTTTAGATTACGATGCGCTTAAAAGCGAATTTGAACTGGTAAATAAAGCCACCCTTAAAACCAGCCTGACTCAGTTAAAGCAAGATTACGAGTCGCTTTCACACTCTATAACCAGCGCACAAGGGCAAAGCCTACATACGCTTGACTATCGCATTAGCGAAACACAAAAACAAATTAAGAGCTTAAAGCTGCAACTTAAAAATCTTGAGTTTAATTTGTTTACCCGTATGCGCGAAGACCTCTCGTTAAAAGAAGTAGAAGAAATATCGCGCATTTTAAACCCTGATATTCTCTCATTTGCGACCACCACTAATGGCGATATAACCATTGATGACGAAGACGCGTTTGGTGAATTTTTATCGCTACTTAGCGAAAACGTTAAAGGCGGTGTACTAACGCTACCAGGGGCGAGCATTAAGCTTAAAAAGCTCTCGCCTGTGCAAATGCAAAGCGGCGAAAACAAAGAGCAATTAACCGCTCAGCTAAATGCACTTGAGCATTCACTTAAAGAGTTTAAGCAACAGCGCGATGTTGCAGCAAACGTTGCCGACAAGCAAAAAGAAAAAGACGCGTTATACGATGAGCTTATGAGCGCAGAGAGCGCCCTAAAACGCTTAGAGCAGTTTGAGGTAATGCAGCAGTCGGTTGAAGCGCAAGCCATGCTAAAAGAGCAATTATTAGCTGAGCGCGAACAAGTTGACGACTACCTGCAAGATATTCAAAAAAATAGTGGCTCAATTGCCGATCGTCGCTCGTTAATTAAATCGAAACAAGAGCAAATTAATCGCCAAACTGAGCGTCTGCGCCAAGTTAAAAGCGAGCGAATTGACCACACGCTTGATTTATACAGCGGTAAAGTAACTCCATACATGATTGATATTACAGTCGACTTTGATAACTTAAGCGACCTTGTTCATCATTTTAATAAAGACTGCCAAGAGCTGCGTAATTTTGACATAAACGTGCGCAACACCTATTTACATGTATATAACGCGGGTATTACTAAATTCGACAACGAAAACGACGAATATACTAAGTACCAAAAGCTAATAAGCGCCTTTCATAATATTGATAACGAACGCGATGCTGTTGAGCGCCAAGCTCGTGTTGCGCTTACCGAAGTGGCTGCAACTATTAAAGGCTTACGAGAAGATTTAGACCGACTTCGCCGCGAAATGAACAGCTTTAATAAAGGTATAAGCCAGCACCGTATTTCAAACCTGCAAGCGTTTAAAATTAACGTAATACCGCGCAAAATGCTGGTTGATAGTATAGATACCATTATCAGCACGTCGCATCAGTTTGAACAAGGCGACACGCTTGATTTACTGAGCCAAGAACCGTACAGCGAAAGTGCGGTAAACGAAGCGAAAGATCACTTAATTAAACTCGCATCAGATAAAGCGGGTTTAACGCTTACCGATTTATTTGATATTCGATTTGAAGTGGTTAACCGCGCAGGTGAAACAGAGCACTTTGAAAAAATAGATTCGGCGGGTTCAAACGGCACACGTATTACGATTAAGTTATTGTGTGGCATGTTGTTTATTCGTTACTTATTGAGTGACCAGGAACAAAACCTATACCGTATACCTATTTATATAGATGAAGCGGCCGACATTGACCCACAAAATCAAAAAGCAATCATAGAAACCGCACTAAGCTTTGGTTTTGTGCCTATATTTGCCTCAGTTAAGCCACAAATAAGTTGTGACTACATTGTGCCTATTCGCTCGGTAAAAGACGGTGCACAAAACTGGGTAGATGAAAAAGATTGGATTGAAGTTGAACACAATTAATTGGCCGTTAAGGCAAACCAACTAAACTAAAATATAGGACGTTTAAATAATACACATTTAAACTATGTGTGTTATTTTAAATTAATGCATTTTATTGGAGCAAACGTAATGAAAAATATACTTATTGTTGCAGCGCTAGCACTTCTTACAGCCTGTACACAAACCCCAGATTGGGATTACGATAAATCAGCTAACTTTAGTAATTTTAAAACATTTGCTTGGGTAGAAAACGCCAGCCTAACTAAAGACACAAATAACTATCAAATTAATGGCCTGATGGAAAAGCGTGTTCGCACTGCCGTTAATGCAGAATTGAGCCAAACACTAGGTATGAGCTTAGTTGATGCAGCGCAAGCTGATGTACTTGTTAACTATCATGCATCGGTAGACAAAGAGCTTGAAGTAGACAACTTCAATATAAACTACCGCCCGCATTGGGGTTATTGGGGTACTGGTTTTCAACGCGATACAACTGCGCGTGAATACGAAGTGGGTACACTGATTATTGATATTGTGGATCGTGAATCTAACCAGCTAGTATGGCGCGGCGCAAAAGAAGGTCGATTAAAGAAAAATCAATCGCCAGAACAACGTGAAGCATCAATTAATAAAACAGTGAGCGAAATTTTAAGTAACTTCCCGCCGCAAAAGCAGCAGTAAGTTAAAATTAGCTATAATTAAGTTTTAAAAGAGCTCACAGTACGTGAGCTTTTTTGTGGGTGTGTATTTTTGGAACTTTTAAAATAAAGTAATTACGAGCTACGCCCGTCACGTCAGCAAGCTGCACGTCTACAAAATAAACACCGGATTAAACTTTACCTGTAGGCGCTAAGCTTGCTTGCGCGAGAAGCGATAGCTTCTAATCACTTACCTTTACCTAACGCTATATTCAACCTTAAATTACGAGCTGCGCTCGTCACGTCAGCAAGCTGCACGTCTACAAAACAAACACCGGATTAAACTTTACCTGTAGGCGCTAAGCTTGCTTGCGCGAGAAGCGATAGCTTCTAATTACTTATCTTTGTGCGCTTACACTACTCAAATTTACGATTTATACTTATGCAGTAACTCAAGCGGTATGTGGCAGTAATCATCAGGATGATTAGTTAAGCGGTCTTGATGCTCAGGATCGCTTGGCACGTAGTTAGTTAGCAGCTCTACCCCTACCACAATTTTATCGGCATCACTTCGCTGGCTTATATAATTGCTAGCGACCTTTAAATGATCTTGGCTTTTGCTATAAATGGCAGTGCGATATTTAGGGCCTACGTCATCCCCTTGTTTGTTAACGCTATACGGATCAATAATCTCAAAAAAGAAGCCAAACAGCTCGTTTAAGCTAACCTCTTTTGTACTAAATATTACTTTTACACACTCAGCATAACCGTCGTATTCGCCTTGTGTATTATTGTTTTTTCCATTAGCCCGCCCTGCTTCAGTACTTATTACACCAGGTAAGTGCTTTAAAAACTCTTGCACGCCCCACAGGCAGCCACCTGCAAAGTAAATAGTATCTTGCTGTTTTATATTCATAATAAATGTGACCAAATTTGTTAGATGCATTAACGTTGCAAATGATTATCAAATGCAGTTTTTAATGAATTAATGTACAATCGCGCCAAAATCGCAGTTGTTTAATTGAATTATTTTATCACGCCTTAAAAGTGTGTTCTGAATTTAATTATTACCGTAATTGCATATAAAAAATGAGACACACAACATGAAATGGTCACCGCACTTTATACTCCCTGCATTGCTATGCAGCGTGAGCAGTTTTGCCTACGGCGAAGCTATAACTGATAAAACTGAAGCATCACCGGCAATCGAAAAAATAACGGTTGAGGCATCGCCCACTGCAAACACATTACCTGTAGGTACATTTGACTCTCCGGTATCTAATTTAGAGTATGACCCACGTGTTGATTTACAATCACGTAATATGGCTGAAGCGCAAGCCGATGTAACTATACGCGGTGGTATTTTTGAAAATACCGGCTTTAGAGTTGGTAGTGCTACTTTACTTGACCCACAGTCTGGTCATTACTTTGCTGAAATTCCTATTGCACCGCAAATGCTTACCGGCCCTTATATTTTAACAGGCGCAGACAATGCACTTAATGGTGCTAATAGCTCTGTAGGCACTGTATCGTTTGGCTGGAAACCAATTAGCACGGGCGGCAGTGTATCGGTAGGTACTGGCACAAACGATTTTAACTTACAAAGCTTACATGCAGGTGTGAGTATGCCCCTAGAAGGCGCAAAGGATTGGAAGCTTGGTTTTGAAGGTGAGATTTCTCACTCACAAAGCGATGGCACTATTGATAACGGCGATCACGACTTTACGCGTGCATCGGGTCGCGTTCAATTAGCTGGCGCTAATTCTCAAACAGATTTGTTTTTTGGCTCACAAGATAAGTTTTTTGGTTGGCCAAATTTGTACACTCCATTTGGCGTTAACGAAACAGAAGAGCTAGAAACCCGCTTATTAATGCTAAACCATAAGCAAAATTATGCGCAGGATAGTAACTTTGAAGTGTCGGCTTATTACCGCACACACGACGATCATTATATTTACTCTCGCGAAAATCCAAGCGCTTTTGAAGCGTTCCACAAAAGTGAAGTTAAGTCGTTAGCGCTATCGGGGCATCATGCTCAAAGCGATGTATTTGCTGTAAATTATTCAGCACAGTTTATTGACGACTCAATTGAATCTACCACGCTTGAAAACAACTTTACCTCTCGTAAGTATTATAAATTAAGCGTATTGCCTGAATACAAAATGGCGCTTGAGGATAATAAACAACTTACATTTCGTTTAGGTGCTGCGTTTGACGATACAAATAGAGACGACTCTGAACTGTCACTTATTGGTGATATAACGCTTAATACACAAAGCAGCAAAGGTTTTGAGCGCACGTTTTATTTATCGTACGCAGAGGCAAGCCAAGTGGCAGGCTATACCGCCATTGGCGGAAGTGATTCAGGCGGGTTATTTAGAAGTAATTACACCCTTGAGCGCGAAACGACTAAAAGCCTAGAGCTGGGTTTATTAGTTGATGAGCAAACTTGGCAACTTAATTCGGCTATTTTTTATCGCAAAGATGACAACTTAACCGATTGGACGTTTAATTTTGATTCAAGCTCTGCGCGCTTTGCAAACCCTGTAGATATAAATACGACGGGCATTGAGTTCTTAGCAACTAAACACTTTGAAACAACCGAAATTGTAGCGAGTTACACCTACCTTCATAAATCAGAAAATTACGGTGCGGCAGATATTGATGCTAGTTTTTACGCATTAAACTTTCCTGATCACCGCCTAACACTCGGCGCAGTGTGGAATCCTACTGATATATTGCAGTTTAGAATAGATAACGAGTGGCGCAAACAGCACGAAAATGCGCTGCGCGGTAGTGACGACGATGCTTTATTTACCCATTTAACGTTAAAAATTACGCCGCCAATGCTAAAAAACTTATTTATTACTTTAGCAGCAGATAACTTATGGGGTGAATCGTTTGAAGAGATACCTGGTACACCAGGGCGAGGTGAGCAATATACGTTAAGCGCAACGTATAGTTGGTAGAATTGAGCTATCACATTCAAAGACCTGTTTATTTAAAACAGGTCTTTGAATAAATATTTAGCAAAAAATAAACGGCATACTAAATATTAAGAGCTTTGATTACTCAGCTTATATTGAACCAGAACGACATTGTCTTTTTCTTAGCTCATTATCAATTTGTAAAGGGCGACTAAGCTCATCTGTAAGAACCTGCGAAACAACCGTACCGGTTTCAACTTCTTGTATCCAGATTGATATTTTATCCCCTTCCCTTTTTCTATTTAGCATGTAGCTTTTATCAGAATCTAAATTAACGTTAAAATTAACAAAAGCTTCTTTTTGACTATTTAAAACATCAGGGTTTGAAACACTCGCCTTTACCCATAAATCATGCTCACCACTGATATACTGCTTTGGTTCAGCCCATTGTGTAGGTTTTTTGTTAAAGCACATCAAGTGGACATATTCTAGATCTACTCCCTGCTCTCTTTTAAAGTTTTCGAGTCTAAAGTGGTCTTCTTTAATATCGGTTTTAATGGGTAAGTTTGAACAACCTAATAAAGTCACACCTAATGTAAATGCTGTAAGTAAATTTTTCATTTTTCTTTCCTTTTAAAAATTAAGATTGAACGAAATCACCTATAAATGAGATTTATAAAAAGTATCTTACAATTTCCTATATTAGCAACAAAATTAAATATGTCTAATATTTCGCCATCAAATAAATTAACGACTGCTTTTAATAACCTTGTGAAGATTTTTATTAATAATATATTGTAAATAGATGTGTATTAAAAACGAGGATTAAGTTAGCTCTTCAAGCTCTGTAATAAGTGCTAAAGCTTGTGCATTTGTTGACCCGCACACATCAAGCGTGGCGCTAAAATCACTGCATACTTTAGGTCGGCTTGAATCACCAAATAACTTACATAAATTACGTTCGTCCAGCTGAATACAGCGCTCTCCGGCCTTTTTACCATTTGGCATACCTGGAATAGGCGAACTAATACTTGGCGCAATACAACATGCGCCGCAGCCTAGCCTGCAACTCATCGATTCGGTTTTCATAATATCCTCTGAATAAAACACACTTACTTTAATTCCTTTTTAGGAACGTAATTAGCCGCATGTTGAGTTGTAATGTACATATGTAATGCTTTGTTACATCTTAAAACGCCTTGTAAACACTTTATTGCGTATTATTGCTCTGTCACCACCAATTATGAAGGAATGCCTTGTGGCTACTACAAAACAAATAATACTCCCAATTGCTGTTTTAGCAGGCGGTATTGCTTTAGCTTTCGCCTTTATGGCAATGAAAAAACCACCCGAAGAAAAGCCAGAGCAAGATTTACGCCCTTTAGTTGCAACACAAAGCATACTTTTAGATTCTATAACGCTTGATGTTAAATCGTACGGCATTGTTAAACCAAAGGACCGTACCGAGCTGATAGCACAAGTTAGTGGGCAAGTTATTTCGGTATCAGATCAATTTGTTGAAGGCGCGTTTGTAAAGCAAGGCGATATTTTAGCACGAATTGATGCAAATGATTACGAGGCAGACTTTATTGAAGCGCAAGCAGGTTTAGCACAAGCAAGCTCAGCACTTGAAATAGAACGCGCACAAGCACATGTAGCAAAAGCTGAATGGGAGCGTATTAAATCGGACTCAAGCGAAGCTATTGCCTCAGAACTTTATTTACGTAAACCACAACTGGCCGAAAAATTAGCGCGTTACCGCTCTGCTCAAGCAAGTGTTAAACGTGCTAGCCGTAATCTTGAACGTACTTATATTAAAGCCCCATACGATGCCATTATTAATGAACGCACAATTAGCTTGGGTTCAGTAGTAAACCCAGGTAATAGTTTTGGTGCATTGAGTGCAACCTCAGTTGCAGAGGTACGTTTACCCGTTGCCGATCAAGAACTACAATATTTAAAAAATGGCGGCGTAGGCTCAAATGTTACATTTAACGCAGAATACGCGGGTAAGCAAACAATGTGGCAAGCCAAAGTAATTCGCACCGAAGGTGTGGTTGATCAAACAAGCCGTATGAGCTACTTGGTTGCGCAACTTGCAACACCTTATGGCGATAAAACACGCCCTCTTCGTTTTGGTTCATACATTAACGCTACCATTGAAGGTCGCCCGCTTGATAACGCAATTATTGTTGCGCATCATTTAGTTAAAGATAATAAAATTGTAATTTTAAATGACGATTTAACATTATCGTTTAAAACTCTCAATATTATACGCGAACAAAACGGCATGATTATAGCCAGCCAAGGGCTAAAAAATGGCGAGCAAATTGTTACCTCAGCGCTTGAGTATCCAACTGAAGGTATGGCAGTAAAAGTTGAAGATATTGCGCCTGATAAAACTGATGTAACTCAACTTGCGCTGAAAGAGGAATAATCATGAACACTCGTGAAACAGGGTTAATAGCATGGTTTGCCCGAAACCCGGTTGCTGCCAACCTACTAATGATATTTATATTAGTGGGCGGTATTTTAATGGCGATGACCATTCGCAAACAAATGTTCCCACAGTTTGAAAGTAACTGGATAAGCGTACAAGCGGTTTACCCAGGTGCCGCCCCGCAAGAAGTTGAAGAAGGCATAACCATAAAAGTTGAGGAAAACCTCGAAGGTATTGAAGGCATTAAACGCCTAATTACTTACTCTAACCGTGGTTTTTCACAAGCGTGGATTGAAATAGAAGAACAATACAATCCACAAGAAGTACTTGATGAAATTAAAGTACAAGTTGATTCAATAAACACCTTTCCTGCGGGAATGGAGCGCCCTGTTGTTCGCCGCGATAAGTTTGAGCAAGAAGTAATGATACTCGCGCTTTATGGCGACATGAGTAACTACCAGTTAAAAGAGCTTGGCAACGATATAAAAGACGAGTTACAAGCACTGCCTCACGTGAATCTTGTTAATTTTAACGGCGGCTTAGAATACGAAATTGGTATAGAAGTCAGCCCTGATAAACTGCGCGAGTACGGCTTAACATTTAGAGATATTGCAGGCGCTGTGCAAAACTTTTCGGCCAATATGTCGGCGGGGCAAATACGCTCTGAAAACGGTTATATTTCGATGCGTGTTGAAAAACAAGCCTACCGTGGTTTTGAGTTTGAAAAACTCCCCCTTATTACCCTTGCTGATGGCGCACAAATTTATTTAGGCGATGTTGCAACTATTAATGATGGCTTTGAAGAAGGTCTGCAGTATTCAAAATACAATGGTAAAAATTCACTCTCGTTTGAAGTTAACGCATCAAAAGATCAAGATATTACCGATGTAGCAAAAGTCCTTAAAAGCTACATGGCGGCTAAAGAGCCACTTTTACCTGCAGGTGTTAAGCTATCTCCTATTGTTGATTTAACTTACTACCTTGAAGGTCGACTCGATATGATGGTCGATAACATGATTTGGGGTGGCTTGTTAGTAATGATAGTGCTGGCACTATTTTTACCGTTACGCTTGGCATTTTGGGTAATGATGGGTTTACCGGTGTCTTTTCTGGGTGCCTTTTTGTTTATGCCCATTGGCTTTTTAGACGTAACAATTAACCTAGCCTCTCTTTTTGCCTTTATACTTGTGCTCGGAATTGTTGTTGATGACGCCATTGTTGTGGGCGAGTCAGCCAGTGCCGAAATAGAAAAATACGGCCATACACTTGATAATGTAGTACGCGGCGTAAAACGTGTTGCGATGCCAGCAACCTTTGGTGTACTAACAACTATTGCGGCATTTTTACCACAAACACTCGCAACCGGCCCTGGTGCTGCTTTTTCTAAGGCAATTGGTGGCGTGATTATTTTATGTTTGATTTTTTCACTCATTGAATCAAAACTTATTTTACCTGCGCATATTGCAGCAATGAACCCGCGTAAACCAAATCCTAAAAATCTATTACATCGCTTACGTATGGTGATTGATAGTGGTTTAAAAGACTTTGTGAATAACTACTACCTTCCTTTTGTTAGCCGCTGTATTCACTACCGCTATACCGTAATTGTTGGCTTTATGTGTTTGCTTATTGTAAGCGCAGGTATGTTTGCAGGTGGTTTAGTTAAGTTTGTACCAAACCCTAAAATACCGCACGACTTTCCGCGTATTGATATAGAGATGAACCTTGCTTCATCTGAGCAAGCAACGCTTGAAACCGCACGTAAAATAGAAAGCGTGTTGTTAAAGGTCGATCAGCAACTACAAGAGCAATACGGTAAACCGATGATCCGCGATTTATCGGTAAGCCTGCGCGGACGAACGCAAGCAAATATTATGGCCATTTTGGTAGAGCCTGATTTACGCCCTATCGATACCTTTGCCCTAAGTGCATTATGGCGTGAGCAAATGCCCGCTTTACCAGGCATTAAAACCATGACCATTCAAGACAGTATAATGAATGGCGGTCGAGATGATGGCGACGTTAGCTTTAAACTTGAAGGCAAAAATGCTGACGAGCTAAAAGAAGTGGCTGGTAAATTAAAAGCCAAATTACAAACAATGGAAGGCGTTGGCGACGTAAACGACTCAATGCAAAGCGCTACCGACGAAGTGCAACTTGATTTAAAACCACTCGCTTACAGCATGGGTTTAACGCTTGCTGATGTAGCGTCGCAAGTTAGCTTTAGTTACTACGGCTTAGAAGCGCAGCGAATATTGCGTGAAGGCGAAGAAATTAAAGTTATGATCCGCTATCCAGAAGACGAACGTAACTCAATTAGCGACATAGCAAGTGTGCGTATTATTACGCCTACTGGCGCTGAAGTACCACTTAGCGAAGTAGCCGAAGTTAAGCTGGTTGACGGTGTAAACCGTATTCGCCGCGAAAACTCTAAACGTACTGTAAATGTATGGGCTGCGGTAAATACCGACCAAGCCGAACCATTTGCGATTGCTGAGGAAATTCGTGACGAATACTTACCAACATTACTTAAAAGCTACCCTGGCGTTACAAGTGATGTAGCTGGGCGCATTCAAGAAGAGATGGATAGCGCTTCAGAGCAGCTTCGTGATTTTGGTATATCAATGATGATTATATTTGCCTTGTTAGCGATTCCACTTCGCTCTTACTCGCAGCCACTTATTATAATGTCGGTTATTCCGTTTGGTGTAGTGGGCGCTATGTTTGGCCATATGATTTTAGGTATGACCATGAGTAGCTTATCGATGTTTGGCATTATTGCTGTAGCGGGTGTGGTCGTAAATGATTCCCTCGTTATGGTTGATTTTGTAAACAAAGCCCGCGCTGAAGGTGTTTCGATTAAGGATGCTGTAATGCAAGCCGGTGCTCGTCGCTTTAGAGCAATATTACTCACCTCAATCACTACCTTTATTGGTGTCATGCCAATTATTTTTGAAACGAGTTTACAAGCTAAAATTGTTATCCCGATGGCTGTATCACTTGCTTTTGGTGTGTTATTTGCCACAGTAATTACACTGATACTTATACCGTGCCAGTATGTTGCACTAGAAGATGCTAAACGATTAGTACGTAAAATGCGTGGCAAGCCACCACTAGTAGATGCCCAACCAGCGCCTACTCACAGCTAAATTAAGTAACATCCCAACCAAAAAAGCTCGGCATATTATGCCGAGCTTTTTATTTTTAGCTTAAAAATGATATTCACCTATTTGCCAAGTCTTTATCTTACTGATAGTTTGACTCTATAAATATAACCCTCAAAAGGAATAATAATGGGCACACTTCAACTTATTTTATTTATTGTATTTGCTGTACTAACCACAATTGGCTACAAAAAGAATAACCGTAACTTAATGCTATTAGGCGCCGTTGCAATATCGTTTGCGTTTGTAGGGCTCGACTTTTTAATCGGCGTAGATGAAGGGATATCAGGCATTAATTAATCAATAAAAATTTTAGCTTGAAAATTAAAGGGACTTTAATGCGCTTATACATACTGATTATTTCTTTAGTTATTTTTTTAAGTGGTTGCCAGAGCTATATCACTTATCAAATAACTAAGCCTCCTGAGAAAGTTCTCCCTAAAGAATTTGAGAGCTCTATCGCTTTATCTGGAGCACAAACCCATTACTGTAGCAGCGAAATAGATTGTCTTGATTTTAGGGTTATTTCACCTAAGGATATTGATAATTATCTACTAAGTGGCAATACGTTAACATTAACTTTAATTAGTAAAAGAAGCACTGAAGACGATACTTTTGAATATCAACTCAATGCTGATAACTTACCGAGTAAGTCAAACGATGGGCTTTTAATTATTTTTCCGGGATATGGCGTAAATAGTTTGGTTTATACCATGCAAGCCCGATGGCTTAGCCATATCACTGGAAAGAATGTAATAGTGATGCCTGCAAGTAATCAATACGATGAATTTAAGTATGGCTTAAACTCCCTTGATTTATTAGTAAAATATATAAATGAACACCAATACACCGACATTTCATTGCTTAGTTACTCAATGGGTGCAGTTGCAAGCATCGACCTCACAACCAAACTCAATATTAATAAGCATATACTTTTTGCTCCAATGATTAATTTTGAAGCCGCACTAAGAACAATTGCTAAGTTATCATACCCTGTTTATAGCAAACTGTTAGGTGATGATTATATAAACGAAGTCGCGGCTAAGGTAATTGAAAAAAGTAAAGTAGCTCTTAATAAACTCGACATATTAAGTAATCTAAATAAGACCCCTCATGCAAGGCAAACTTACATCTTTTCAAGTAATGCAGACAAAGTGAGTCCATATAATGGGTTGCTTACTCTTAGTAACCCAAAAGTGAGCATTTATGAGGTAAAAGATTTAAATCACCTTGAAATGGTTTCTTTAATATCCGCACAACAAAGGAATGTGCTCCTTTCCTTGCTTGATGGATAACTTTAGCAACAGTCCTAATAATTGATAGAAATATTGCTCGTTTTTTATCCCTAATACGTTATGGTATTTAAATAATAAATAGACATAATAAAGTTAAGGAACAGCCATGAATACATCTCCCTCTGATCACATTCCTCAAGAAGCCTTTGATTGGTATGACGAATACGCCCACGGTTTAATGGACCGACGTACTTTTATGAAAAAACTCGGTGGCCTTGCTGCACTTGGCTTTTCGATGGCTGTACTTACATCAGCATTATTACCTAACTATGCACTTGCTGAACAAGTATCGTTTAATGACGATGATATTAAAGCAACATACGAAGAATTTGATTCGCCAGACGGGCACGGTAAAGGCAAAGGTTACTTAGCAACCCCTAAAAATGTAGAAGGTAAGCTCCCTGTTGTTCTTGTGATACACGAAAACCGTGGATTAAACCCATACGTAAAGGATGTAGCAAGACGCTTAGCGAAGGTCGGTTTTATTGCATTTGCACCCGATGCGCTATTTCCACTGGGTGGCTACCCTGGTAATGATGATGAAGGACGCGCTATGCAAAAAACCATGGATCGCGCTAAAATTCAAAACGATTTTGTAGCCGCAGCACACTTTTTAAAATCGCATGCTAACAGTAACGGTAAGTTAGGCGCTGTCGGTTTTTGTTTTGGCGGCTACATTGTTAATTATTTAGCGGCAGTAGATAGCAATTTAATCAGCGCCGGAGTGCCTTTTTACGGTACTCCAGCCAGCGAAAGTTTACGTAAAAATATTAAAGCACCATTAATGATTCAATTGGGCGAGCTAGATAAACGTGTAAACGCGTCGTGGTCACAGTACGAACAAGACTTAAAAGCCAATAATGTTGAATACACTATGCATATGTATAAAGGGGCAAATCATGGATTTCATAACGACTCTACAGGTCGTTATGATAAAGACAATGCCGAGCTTGCATGGCAACGTACCGTTGAGTTTTTTAATAATAAGCTAAGTTGATCTGATTGCGTATTAATCCTTTAATACGCTTTTATCAATAATTCCTTTATTTACCAACTGCTGCAAAATAGCTTGGGATTTTGCTCTGCATGCATCACGTAGTAAACGCACCGCTGGGGTTATTGACTGCCTACTTGGGCAAATAAGCCAAAGTTCACCATTAACATGTTGATAATTTGGCATTACAGTAACCACTCTGTCATTGAGTAAATCGTCGGCCATATCAAGAGCCGACTTTACAGCTAAGCCCTTACCCGCAACGCACCAACGCCTGACTAAATCGCCATCGTTTGAGGCGCGCCTGCCATCCATTTTAACTTTATATTTTGACTCACCATCACTAAATTCCCACGTATTATTTATAATATCCTGCAACTGATAAAACAAACCTTGATGCGACGCTAAATCATCGGGATGCACAGGGCTTCCATTTTGTAGCAGGTATTCTTCGCTAGCACACAACAAGCGCGGTACATTACAAATTTTAAAACCATAAACACTTGCATCACTAGGCGAGCCATAACGAAGTGCTATATCAACTGAATCGCGGTAAAAGTCGATATTACTATCACTTATATGCACTCTTAAACTTAATTTAGGGTAACTATCCATGAGTTCATCAATCCATGGGATCACTAAGTTACGTCCTAAATCAGATGAAAGTGCAACACGCAGCCTTCCTTCTACCTCGCCGTGTTCGCCTTTTAGATTTTGCTTTGCGAGTTCAAGCACTGCTAGAGCCTGTTCACATTGTGGTATGTAGCGCTCCCCAGCAGCCGACAACCTCAAATGACGTGTTGTACGAACAAACAGTTCGCTACCGAGCGCTGACTCCACGCGTTTAATAGCGGCGCTTGCTGTGGCTGTACGCATATCTAACTTAGCAGCTGCAAGCGTAATACTTCTAAACTCAGCGACTTTTAAAATAAGTTTTAAATCTTCTATGTTCATATTATCTATTTATATTTGATAATGATTCAACGATTATGCGGTTTATTTACATTAAAGCAAGGTCTACTATATATCCATCAGCTAGCCAAAGCATGGCTTGCATCTTATACGTAAACAAATTAGGACATTTATTATGAAAGCCATTGGTTATACACAATCACTTCCTGTTTCAAACCCTGAGTCGCTAATTGATGTTGAGCTACCACAGCCAATTGCAACAGGTCGCGATTTACTTATAAAAGTTAAGGCTATTGCTGTTAACCCTGCCGATTATAAAGTGCGCCTATATATGCCACCAACAAACGGTGAAGTAAAAGTAATTGGTTGGGATGCAGTTGGCGAAGTGGTTGCAACAGGTGAAGCTGTTACAGGCTTTAAACCAGGTGATGCGGTTTATTACGCAGGTGATATTACTCGCCCAGGTAGTAATGCAGAATTTCAATTAGTGGATGAGCGCATTGTAGGGTTTAAACCGCAGAGCTTAAACGATGCTGAAGCTGCTGCATTACCACTTACTGCAATAACAGCGTACGAATTATTATTTGAGCATTTAAACATTGTAAAACAAGCAGCTGATGCAAAAACAAAATCAGACGAAGTTATTTTAGTAACAGGTGCCGCAGGCGGCGTTGGCTCTATTTTTATTCAGCTTGCTAAAGCGATTACTGGCGCAACGGTGATTGCCACGGCATCGCGTAAAAGCTCGCAAGCATGGGTTAAAAAACTAGGCGCAGATTATGTCATTGACCATACAAAACCATTACCTGCTCAAATTGACGCATTAAACATTGGCTCGGTAACACATGTAGCAAGCCTGCATAGTACTGATACTTACTTTGAAGCGTATACAGAGGTACTTGCACCATTTGGTAAAATTGCAATGATTGACGATCCTGAGTCACTCGATGTAAGTAAATTAAAAATGAAGAGTTTATCTCTACATTGGGAATTTATGTTTGCCCGCTCAATGTTTAACGCCAAAGATTTAATTGAGCAAAGTAAGTTATTAAATCATGTTGCCGATTTGATTGACCAAGGCTACATTCAAACCACGATTGGTAAAAACTTAGGCACTATTAATGCGGCCAATTTACGTATTGCTCACGAAGAGCTAGAAGCGGGTAAATCAATCGGTAAAATTGTACTTGAAGGCTTTTAAATACCATTTTTCATTATAAGGGAAGTTATGACTCAGCTTACTATAATCGCTAATATTTTTGCTAACACCGATAAAATAGACACGGTAAAAAGTGCACTTTTATTGCTTGTTGAACAAACACAAAAAGAGCCTGGGTGTGTTACATATACCTTGCATCAAAATAATCAAGATGATGCTCACTTTGTGTTTTATGAGAACTGGCAAAATTATGAACTTTGGCAACAACATATGGAAGCACAAAGCATCAAAAACTACTTAGCAAAAGTTGAAGGCTGCATTGCTTCTTTTACTATTAATGAACTAACCACTATTCGTTAAAAGTGGCGATTTTAATAAAAACACCAATTTAGATTGGTGTTTTTTTATTGGCTATTTTTATTATCTATTATTATTTGATAAAGATTCAATTATTACGCTGTTTATTGCTTTTTAATATCCGCTTATTATTCACTCAAGTAATAAAGCTGCTCATAAATGAGCAAGTGATTTATACCACTTCAAATTCAGATAAATACTGCGAGTAGCAAAAAATGAAAAAATTTAAAAGTACTTTAGCCATAGCAACGCTTTCACTAGTAGCAAGCGTCTTAACAAATGCTAACGCCTTAGAAGTCGGCCCACTTGAAACCGTCACTACGTTTACTAAATATCGCGGTGCAGGTATTACAATTACACCTGCAGGCAGGATACTAGTAAGTATGCATCCGCTAGATAACCCAAAAACACGCGTTGTTGAAATTATGGCTAATGGCGTACAGCAACCATTTCCAACTATCGATTGGGCAGACGGCCCAGAAATTGGCGAGGTAGGCCTTGCGGCAGTTATCGGCATTCACAGCGACAGTAAAGGCGTTGTGTGGATTTTAGATATGGGGAGCGAAAAAGTAACCCCTAAACTTATAGCTTGGGATAGCGTAAATAACAGCTTAGTAAACACAATAAAACTAAATAAATCGGCGGTACTTGCTAATTCATTCTTACAAGACTTTGTAATTGATGAACTTAATAACAAAATTTACATAGCTGATATGTCATTTGGTAATTTTATGGGCGCAACCAAGCCCGCCTTTATTGTGGTTGATTTAAACACAGGTGAGTCTACTCGCGTACTCGAAGGCAGTGCCACACTAATGCCACAGGAGCGCGATATAATTATTGAAGCCTCACCAGTTGCATCTAA
This sequence comes from Pseudoalteromonas sp. SA25, assembly GCF_011378705.1. Lineage (NCBI taxonomy): Bacteria > Pseudomonadati > Pseudomonadota > Gammaproteobacteria > Alteromonadales > Pseudoalteromonadaceae > Pseudoalteromonas > Pseudoalteromonas sp. SA25. The sequence goes on from NZ_WTKV01000011.1 coordinate 68,916, forward strand.
ATCACCTGAAGGAAAAACCACTAATCTTCGCTTTGGTTTAAACCCAATAACGATTGATGACAATAACGAATGGGTTTACTTTGGCTCATTTACTGGCACTAAGGTTTACCGTATCCCAGCAAAAGTATTGGCTAATAACAGTTACTCCGACACTAAAAAAGCAAAGAATATTGAAGTGTTTGGCCCTAAAAATCCAAGCGATGGCATGACCTACGTTCCTGGCGGCGGCATTTTGGTAACCGACCTTGAAAACAATGCGATTGGCTTAACCACTAAAGGCCACTACGAAATAATTGTTCAAGATAAACGATTATCATGGCCTGACAGCCTAGCAGTAAGCAATGGTTGGATTTATGTAACACAAGATCAACTCCACCAACACCCTGCATTTAGCCAAGGCTTTGGTAATGCAAAACCGCCTTACGTATTAACGCGTTTTCGCTTTAATCAAAAATAATTAATTATTTTTATAAGCCAGCCATACGGGCTGGCTTTTTAGGAGTTAACGTATGTTATTAGATACACCAATTTGTGATTTTAGCTGGCAAGCCCCTAGCTTCACACTAAAAAACCCATTAGGTGAGTCGTTTTCATTAGCCGATAATCTGGGTGAAAATGGCTTACTTATTATGTTTATTTGTAACCACTGCCCTTATGTACAACGTATAGCCAATCGCTTGAGCCAAGACACCGCGACACTTATTAGTGAAGGCATTAATGTATTAGCTATCATGTCAAACGACTACCAATATGTAGCAGAAGACTCTCCTGCCAATATGGAAAAATTTGCTAAACAACATGGCTTTTTATTTCCCTATTTGGTTGATGAAGACCAGCGCGTAGGCAAAGCCTATGGCGCGGTATGCACACCTGACTTTTTTGGTTTTAATAAGCATGGGCAACTGCAATACCGTGGCCGCTTAGACGATACAAAAATGAATGGCACCACACATCGTACCCCTGAGTTAGTTAATGCAATGCGCCAAATTGCCGCAACAGGCAAAGGCCCTCAGCAGCAAACACCTAGCATGGGCTGCTCTATTAAATGGAGTAATACATTATGAGTACACCACATTTAAAATTAGGTGTAACCGATTTATCATTTCATCGAGTTACCGCTTCAATTATCAGCCATGTTTTAACTGATATGGGCTTTAGCGTTGAGCGTATTTACGCGCCGCATCAAGATAACTTTAAAAATTTAAAATCAGGTGAGATAGACCTACTCGCTTCTGCGTGGCTTCCGTCAAGCCACGGTATTTATAAAGCGGATGTGGAGCTGGTTATGCCACTTATTGAACTTGGCTTACATTACCAGCCTTATGCTCACTGGGGCGTACCCGATTACATACCAGAGCATGCCGTAAGCCAAATTAGCGACTTACTGAAACCTGATGTCCTTGCCAAAATGCAAAAAACGATTCAGGGCATAAATGCCGGTGCTGGCATTACGCGCTTTTCAATTAACATGATGAAAGAGTACGGGTTATCTCAAGCTGGCTATGAATTTTTAACTGGCACAGAAGATGATTGCTTTAGCGCTTTTGAAAACGCCGTTGCAACTCACACATGGTGCGTAGTTCCCCTTTGGAAACCTCAATTTTTACACCATAAACATAAAATACGTGAACTTGCCGATCCACAAGGTTTACTTAGCTGCGTTGATAGAGCAGTTTTATTGCTGCGTGATGATAAACAAGCGCTCTTTAGTCAAGCTCAATTAGACACACTTGATAAATTACACTTTTCAAACGACATAATTGCCGCACTTGATTATAAAGTTAGCAAAGAGCGACAAGTACTTGATGACGTAACGCGCCAGTGGCTCAACCAGTAAGTAATTAAATAGTTATACGGGCTTTGTTTTTAATAAAACGGCTCAATATAGTAAACATCGGTCAAACAGGCCACTTAACGGAGAAACAAATGACTCACCCAATTATTAGTGATTTAGAAAAACGTTACACAACTAAACGTTATACAACCAAGCGTATTGTTCAAGATGACCTAGACGTAGTTTTTGAAGCTATGCGTCTTTCTCCTTCATCTATTAACTCACAACCTTGGAAATTTATTGTTATTGAGTCTGACGAAGCAAAAGAGCGTATGCATAATACCTTTGCTAATAAGTTTCAATTTAATCAGCCTCATATTAAAACAGCGTCGCACGTTATTTTATTTGCTCACAACCCTAAATATACACGCGAAGATTACGCACAAATCATTGATGCTGACATTAGAAATGGTCGTACAAAAGCAGAAAACCGCGAACAGGCTTTTGGTGCATTTGCCTTTGTTGATATGAATACCGATGAGCAAGGTAACAATGCAACATGGACTAAAGCACAAACTTACATTGCGCTAGGTAACACCATGCATGCAGCAGCACGTTTAGGTATTGATTCAACCCCAATGGAAGGCGTAGACGCTGAACTTATTGGTGAAATCTTTGAAAAAGAGCTGGATGGCTATATTTGTGATGTAGCTTTAGTGCTTGGCTACCATGATGACTCTGAAGATTATAACGCCAAACTGCCTAAATCACGTTTAGCAAAAGAGCAAATAATCCAAGTTCTATAAGCTTTTTTTAAAGCTGTGAAGGCTAACAAACGTTAGCATTCACAAAATCAAAATAAACTAAGCCACTTATATTTAAAGTGGCTTTTTGTTGCCTAATATTTTTTGAAACAAAAAAAGACCAGTAACAAAGTCACTGGCCTGAAACGCTATACGAATGGAGTCGCACTATTTATAAAAATGGGCTTATTACTTCAATAAAGGAACGCCTGAATCTAGTGCTTCATTATTCATCCACACATTTAATTGCTGCGGCCATGTAATTGTAGGTTCACAATACAAGCCTCTTAAAATAGAAAAATAAATGGCACTATCAAACAACGAAATATTACTTTTTCCGTCTTCAATATTAAGCAGCTTTTCACTACCGATTAAAAATGCGTTTACTTGAGAAACAATGTCACTTGTCGATGCTAATAGTTGGACAAAATTAAGATCAATTGTTTGCTTTTTATCTTCCCAAGCCACCCGGCTAGACTCAGTCTTAAACTCATTTAGACTAAGCAACGGCCAGCGAGGATAACCAATTTGTTGTAGCGGTAAAAAAGCACTGCTTTGCCATTGAAGACTATTTTTTGATGGCTCCATTGGTTCATCAACATTTTTTTGTTGTAAAAAATAGCGAATAATATCATTACTTTCAGCCATTATTGAGCCGTCGTCTTTTTCAAGAATAGGTACCATTTTTTTACCAATTAAGTTTGTTGGTGTTTCAATGTCATCATAATCAATAATAACTTCTTCAAGCTTAATATTGAGTTTTCCTGCTATATAGCTCACACGCGCACAAAATGGACAATGTGAGTAAGTATATAATTTCATGGTATATGCCAAGGGTCAGTAATAAGGTATGTGTAATATAGCGAACTATTGAGTAGCGAAAAACGCGCTAATGATTGAAACATTATCATGATTTAATTGATAATCCCCAGTAAATACCACACACACTAGCTCAGTCGTTATTCAACTTTAAGTCGCATAAAAAAACACGCTGCTAAGCGTGTTTAATAAAGTAAGTATTTAGCTTTGGTAATAGTGCTTAGCGCCCTATTACTCCCTCAGCTAAAGGTTTAAATCTGAATATATAATAAGGGGCTTTGTTTTCTGCCTTTCCATTGTTGAGTTGTGCTGATAACGGTAACTGCGCTGCACCTGTGTACATGTAACCCTCAGGGCCAATACTTACACCATCAGGCCATATCATCTCTTTATCATAGGTGTAATCGCGGTACTGGCGCGTTTTAGCATCTATAACGCCGACCGTACGTTCACCAACAATAGTTAAGTACAGGTTATTGTCTGCATCTATGCTCAAACCACCATTTACTGGTTTTTGTGCGTATTGCTCTACGCGCTCACCTATTTGCTTATTGGTTAATTGTTCATTGGCGATATCGGCCATTTTAATACGGTAAACATATTTTTTATTAAGTGGAGCAAAATAAAGCCACTGCTGTGCGTTATCAAGCACAATGCCATCGGCACCAATAAAGGCATCAAGTTGCTTTTGTTCACTCGTACCTTTATCTATTATTATTGGCATTGAGTAATCGGGTAAAGCACTATCGTGCCCTTGCAGCACACGGCGACTCGCTCCTGTTTGTGTATTAACCACAATCAGTGCTGCTTGCTTGCCATTTCCGCCATCGGCAATGCCTTCGTCTGCAATGACTAGCGTATGGTATTTGCTAGAAATAGCTAAGTCATTAAGTTGCGATTGTGGCAAAGAGATAGGGCTTGGTAAGTAAATAATTTTATCTAACTTATTGCTTATCGCATCCCACGCTATCAACTTTGGTGTTGTACGCGGCACTGCTTGACCAGAGTCTAATATCCACACATTACCAGTATCGTCGGCTCTTACACCGAGTACCCAATTTAAGTAATCAGCAGGATTTTTTAAACTGCCATCACTTTTATATGCGTTTTGCATTTGCGCATTAGGAAATGGCACTACATCACCATTTTTTAAAAGCTCGCCTACTTTAACCTTGGGGTTATAAAATGGATGATAGCTGAAAATAAAGCGCTTATTTTGCGTATATGTAATACCGCCTACTGCGGCATCTGTTTGTGCGTAAATCTCTGACTTAACCGTTTCAGGCTCAGCCATTACTGTTGAGCTTACAAGTATGGCAATTGCCGTTAAGCCTAATTTAGATTTATTTAAAAACATAACTTACCCTACTTTTGTTGAATGTAATTAGCAGTACCATCTATCCAGTCTTGACGCGCTGGGGCAAAAAAGTCGATATCTACAGTATCTTCATTGAAGTGAAACTCGTGCGGTACGTTAGCAGGTATTACCATCATATCGCCTGCTTTCATAAGATATTGTTTACCACCGGAGAACACTTTGGCCTCGCCAGAAATGATCCACGTTACTTGCTCGTTTGGGTGTTTGTGTAAAGGCACTTTACCGCCTTTTTTAGCCACCCATTTTACAAACGTAGATTGTGTACCATGAAAATATTGACGTGTTAAATACGGCCCCATCTGCTCTTTAGGTTGGCTATCAAGATTGAGTAAAAATGGCGTGTTAGTGATATGTTCGTTGTAGTTTGCAAATATTCCCATGCCCGGCGCGGATGTTATTTGATCTTCAATAGTTGCCTTTGCAGCAAACGAACTTGCGCCTAAAAGAGAAGTTGCTAGCAATAACGTGTTAATTTTCATAATTTCACCTAAATAATAAACTATGTGCTGATGCACTAACTATTGAGGTAAAGTTTACAGGCTATAAATTTTTGAAAAACCCGCATTGGAGAGAAACATTTTCAAATAAAAACGAGTAATAACTTTTTTATTAGTAATAAAAACCCAGCGTCAATGCTGGGTTTTATAATAAAATGGGTACTAGGGTCTGTTGATCTTTGCGGATTAAAATTTGTTCAAACTAGGGGCTATTTAATCGCGGCGCGAGGTTTGTAACCTAGTGGGCTAAGTAAAAACCGAGCAACAAAGAGTAAATAGCCCCTAGGAAGAACCCTTTGGGCAGCGCCTGTTTGGCATTAATGCTACGTTATCGCCCATTTATGGGGAATAACCACACTACATAGGCTCTGCCTTGCCTAAATACCAAACAGACTGCTGAAAATTTAACCTTGAAAGATCAACAGACCCTAGCACAAAGTGATTTAACCTACTTGAAGCTGTGCAGCCTGAATGTATTGCACTAAATCCTCAATAGAAACCACAGTCATATTATGTTTATTAGCATAATCAATCACCTCAGGTAAGCGCGCCATTGAACCATCGGAATTTGTTAGTTCACATATTACGCCAAATGGTTTTAAGCCGGCAAGCTGCATTAAATCAACGGATGCTTCGGTATGACCACGACGAACTAATACGCCGCCCGTTTGTGCTTTTAAACCAAATACATGCCCTGGGCGCGATAAATCACTTGGTTTAGCGTTATCGACTGTCGCTGCTTTTATAGTAGTTACTCTATCAGCAGCAGACACGCCTGTTGTAACGCCATGCTTAGCTTCAATAGTGACTGTATAAGCGGTGTTATTTTGACTTGTGTTGTGGGTTACCATTTGCGGTAAGTCGAGCTGTTTAATGCGCTCCTCCCCCATGCATAAGCAAACAATACCGCTGCCTTCGCGGATCATTTCGGCCATTTGAGAAGTCGTTAAATGCTCAGCTGAAAATACAAAGTCGCCTTCATTTTCACGGTTTTCATCATCAACAACAAGTACGCCTTGCCCTTGCTGTAGTGCAGTAATTGCGCTTTGTACGCGGATATGGCTTTCGCCGAATTGAGTAAGTAGAGACTGAATCATCATTATATTCCAAATAAAAAATAATAGATTCAGGACTGTGAAAGGATCAGTAATATATCGCTTTAAATTTAAAACGATCACTACCAAAATAGCTTAAATAAAATAACAAAAAGCACGCAGCAAAAAGCAGCGCACACTGTTATACCAACGGCATTAAATTAGTGACCTATTATAACGCTAAAAAATAGCTCACTTAACGCGATACAATGATCGTGTCTTTAATAAAATTGGTATTAGTATAATAAGCCATATTCTCTTTCATCCGGACTGTAACCGTCGGCTCTGGCATCTCACCAGATCTGCTTGACCTTTACTGAACCTAGGTTAAATAAAGCGCTCGCGGGCTCGTTTAAGTTATAAATAACATTAGACATACCGCCGGTGGGGAATTTCGCCCCGCCCTGAGAATGTACTTTTATAACTAAAGCGCTATAAAAGCGGGCTTATTATACCCTTTAACTTAATTACTTATCAAAGGTAAGTGAATAAACTTCTAACAAAGCTCGGTATTTAATGAGGCTTTGACTACTTTACCTTCATTTATGTCAGCGGTGATTGTACAAGTAGCGCCGTTTACTAAATTCAAGTTAGGTGGAGCATGACCAATATCGGCATCAACAATCACAGGAAATAAACACCCACCTAGTGCAACGTCAAGCGCGTGGCGGTAATCAAAAGAAGCATCTTGACCTTGAGTGATCACGCTGCGACCAATAATAATACCGTTTATATCGTCAAATATACCTGCTAATTTTAATGAAAGTAAAAACCGTGCAACGGTTGTTGGCGTCAGCTCTGAGTTTTCTAGGTATAAAATAAGCCCTTCGGGTGCACTGTGTTTTTTAAATTCATGCAGAGCCAAAAATGGAGAGTCGAGCAATAAGCCAACTGTATCTAAACACCCACCAAATAAGCGACCCGACATTTCAATAGTGCGTGAATCAAAGTAATTTAAACACTGCCACTGAGTAACTTCTGTGTGTTCAAACAATGCATTCGGGTTTTGTACGTAATCAGGTCTATTTTTTTGATAATGCGATGACGGTGCTTGCTCAAATTTGCTACCTGCTTCATAACTTAGTGTTTCAAATATTTGCAGGCAATAAGGACTTTTTTCGTCAGGATGTAACTGCATAAGATTAGCGCTGTGTAGTGTGGCCCATTGGCATCTTGCCGTGAGTGCGCATGCAATGGTGCTTACATCAGAGAACCCAACTAACCATTTAGGCTTTGCTTCTTTAATTGCATTAAAATCAAGTAGGGGCAGTATTTCCATTGCAAGCTCGCCACCAAATGGAGGCATAATTGCATCTATCTCATCATCTAATAAAAAAACCATTAACTGCTGAGCGTGCGCTTTGGCGTTAAGCTGTCCAAGCGGTTTGCTTTGACGTAAAAACTCTCCTTCAACAACATCATACCCTCGATGTTTTAATCCATTAATAACAATGTCTAGCCGTGCATGGTACTTTTCTTTAAGGCCTGATGAAAGTGAACAAATTGCTATTTTTGATCCTACTTTTAAAGGCGCTGGGTAAAGTATATTAGGCATATATTTTCCTTTTTAGAGAATACGTTAATACCAATTACATTAAATCAGCGAGTTATTTGATGCGCTAAATGCTCATGTTTTTAGTAAATTGATATAAGTACCTACTATACCAACATAGACCATATTTATAGAACATGAATACTGTACAAACGCGCCTACCATTAAAGGTTAAATTATAGACATAAAAAAACCGATGTAATTACATCGGTTTTTATTTAAAAACGTTAAAGTGAGTTATGCGTTAAAGATACTCAACTTCAATAATTTCGAACTCAACAATACCTTTTGGCGTTTGAATAGACACTGCGTCGTCCATTTGTTTACCAATTAAGCCACGTGCAATCGGTGAGTTAACAGATATTAAGTTGTTTTTAATATTTGCTTCGTCATCGCCCACAATACGGTATTTTACTTCAGCATCGGTTTCTATATTTACAATAGTCACCGTAGTGCCAAAAATAACTCTACCGGTATTTGGCATTTTAGTTACGTCGATAATTTGAACATTTGAAAGTTTAGCTTCAATTTCTTGAATACGCCCTTCACAAAAACCCTGTTGCTCACGCGCAGCGTGGTATTCAGCGTTTTCTTTTAAGTCACCATGTTCACGTGCAACCGCAATATCACTTACGATTTTAGGACGGGTAACTGTTTTTAATTCGTTAAGCTCTTTACGCAGTAAATCTGCGCCACGAACTGTCATCGGAATTGATTGCATACTTTTCTCACTTAACACCAAGGCCCTAGTTGGCCTTGGCACATTTCCTTAGTTCAATCGCAGATGTAGCTCTTGAACTGACGTCACTTTGCTGCGGTCATCTGCTTTATTAGCAGTACAGTTAGCGAATGCCGCGTTCAAGGTTGTCGTATAGTTGGTTTTATTTTGCAATGCACCACGACGTAACACCTTCGAATCTTCGATCGCTTGGCGACCTTCGGTGGTATTAACGATATAGCTGTACTCTTTATTCTTGATATAATCAAGAATATGCGGGCGGCCTTCATATACTTTGTTTACACGTCGTACTTCAATGCCAGCTTCTTCAAGAGCTTGTGCCGTGCCACCAGTTGCGTCAAGTTCAAAACCTAAGTCGGTCATGATTTTGGCTAATTCAACAATACGTGGCTTATCGCTATTACGAACAGATAATAGCGCGCGACCACCGCGTGGTAAAGTGTTGCTTGCACCTAATTGTGCTTTTGCGAATGCTTCGGCGAAAGTATCACCAACACCCATCACTTCACCTGTTGAACGCATCTCAGGACCACGGATTGGATCCACACCCTGAAACTTAGCAAATGGTAAAACAACTTCTTTAACGCTGTAGTAAGGAGGGATCACTTCTTTAGTAATACCTTGGCTTGCTAAAGACTGACCAGCCATACAACGTGCAGCTACTTTTGCAAGCGCCACACCGGTTGCTTTAGATACAAACGGTACAGTACGTGCAGCGCGTGGGTTAACTTCGATTAAGTACACTTTGCCATCTTTAACTGCAAACTGTGTATTCATCAAGCCAACAACACCAAGTTCAAGCGCCATGTCGGTTACTTGCTTGCGCATTACGTCTTGCACTTCTTGTGATAAAGAATGTGCTGGTAATGAACAGGCTGAGTCACCCGAGTGAACACCCGCTTGCTCAATGTGCTCCATGATACCGCCGATAATTACTTGCTCGCCGTCACAAATTGCGTCAACGTCAACTTCAATCGCGTTATCTAAGAAACGATCCAGTAATACAGGTGCTTCGTTTGATGCTTGTACAGCTTCGGTCATGTAGCGACGTAAATCATCTTCGTCGTATACAATTTCCATCGCACGACCGCCTAGTACATACGACGGGCGTACTACTAACGGGAAGCCAATTTCAACTGATTTAAGTAAGGCTTCTTCGGTTGAAGTTACTGTTGCATTTTCTGGCTGAAGTAAGTTTAAACGCTCAACAAGTTGTTGGAAACGTTCGCGGTCTTCTGCACGGTCAATCGCATCAGGTGAAGTACCAATCACTGGTACGCCATTGGCTTCAAGCTCACGCGCTAGCTTAAGTGGTGTTTGACCACCGTACTGCACGATAACGCCTTTTGGCTTTTCAACACGTACGATTTCGAGTACGTCTTCAAGCGTAATTGGTTCAAAGTATAACCTGTCAGATGTATCGTAATCGGTAGATACCGTTTCAGGGTTACAGTTAACCATAATAGTTTCGTAACCGTCTTCGCGAAGCGCAAGCGAGGCATGTACACAACAGTAATCAAACTCAATACCTTGACCGATACGGTTTGGACCACCACCAATAACCATGATTTTATCACGATCTGTTGGGTTAGCTTCACACTCTTCATCGTAAGTTGAGTACATGTAAGCAGTGTCTGAGCTAAATTCTGCTGCACACGTATCAACACGTTTGTATACTGGCACGATGTTTAATAAATGACGTTTTTTACGAATTTCAGCTTCAGATACACCTGCAATTTCTGCTATACGCGGATCTGCAAAGCCTTTGCGTTTAAGTTTACGTAGGAAGTCAGCATTTAAACCCGCCATGCCTACTTTCGCTATTTTTGCTTCGTCTTTTAAAATGTCTTCTATTTGTACTAAGAACCAGCGGTTAACTTTAGTCAGTTCGTAAACATCATCAACGCTCATACCATGGCGCATTGCATCGGCAATGTACCAAATACGCTCAGCGCCTGGCTCGCGTAGTTCACGAATTATTTTTTCTTTTGCTTTAGGATCATCAAGCGCAACTATCGGGTTAAATCCCGTTGCACCCACTTCAAGACCACGTAATGCTTTGTGTAATGATTCTTGTTGGTTACGACCAATTGCCATTACTTCGCCAACTGATTTCATTTGCGTAGTTAAACGGTCGTTTGCACCGGCAAATTTTTCAAAGTTAAAGCGAGGAATTTTTGTAACAACGTAATCGATTGAAGGCTCAAAAGACGCGGGAGTTTTGCCACCCGTAATGTCGTTTTGAAGCTCGTCAAGCGTATAACCTACGGCTAGTTTTGCTGCAATTTTAGCAATTGGGAAACCCGTTGCTTTTGATGCTAATGCAGATGAACGTGATACACGTGGGTTCATCTCAATGATAACCATACGGCCATCTTCAGGATTAATACCAAACTGCACGTTAGATCCGCCAGTTTCTACACCAATTTCACGTAATACTGCCATAGAGGCGTTACGCATAATTTGGTATTCTTTGTCGGTTAGCGTTTGCGCTGGTGCAACGGTGATTGAATCGCCAGTGTGAACACCCATAGGGTCAAAGTTTTCAATGGTACAAACAATAATACAGTTGTCGTTTTTATCACGTACAACTTCTGTTTCGTACTCTTTCCAACCAATCAGTGATTCATCAATTAGTAATTCGTTCGTTGGCGATAAATCTAAGCCTCGTTCACAAATTTCTTCAAACTCTTCTAAATTATACGCCACACCGCCGCCGGTGCCGCCCATAGTAAAAGAAGGCCTGATAATACATGGTAAACCAATGCGCGTTATGATGTCTTTGGCTTCATCCATAGAGTGAGCAATCTCAGCACGAGGACATTCAAGACCAATATTTTTCATTGCTACGTCAAAGCGTTCACGGTTTTCTGCTTTGTCGATTGCATCGGCCGTTGCACCAATTAGTTCAACACCATGTTTAGCCAATACACCGTGCTTGTCTAGTTCGAGCGCACAGTTTAATGCCGTTTGACCACCCATTGTAGGCAGTACTGCATCTGGCTTTTCTTTTTCAATAATTTTTTCTACCACTTCCCAGTGAATTGGCTCGATGTATGTTGCATCAGCCATATCAGGGTCGGTCATGATAGTTGCAGGGTTTGAGTTAACTAATATAACTCTGTAGCCTTCTTCTCTAAGTGCTTTACACGCTTGAGCACCAGAGTAGTCAAATTCACAAGCTTGACCAATTACAATTGGGCCTGCGCCTAAGATAAGAATGCTTTTTATGTCGGTACGTTTTGGCATTATTACTCCAGTTAAATTAGTGTTTACGCGCTTGCATCAAATCGATGAAGTGGTCAAATAATGGGGCTGCATCGTGCGGACCAGGGCTTGCTTCAGGGTGACCCTGGAAGCTAAACGCAGGTTTATCTGTACGATGAATACCTTGAAGCGTTCCGTCAAATAACGATTTGTGCGTAGCACGAAGCGTACTTGGCAGGCTTGACTCTTGAGCTGCAAAACCATGGTTTTGAGCTGTGATCATAACTACATCGCGGTCTAGGTCTTTAACTGGGTGATTAGCGCCGTGGTGGCCAAATTTCATTTTTTCTGTTTTAGCACCTGAGGCAAGGGCTAATAACTGATGACCTAAACAGATACCAAAAATTGGTGTGTCGGTTTCTAAAAAGGTTTTAATTGCATCAATAGCGTAAGTACATGGCTCAGGATCGCCAGGGCCATTAGATAGGAAGATACCATCAGGGTTTAAAGCCAGTACGTCAGCGGCAGAGGTTTGCGCTGGTACTACTGTAAGTTTACAACCACGGTCTACAAGCATACGTAAAATATTACGCTTTACACCGAAGTCGTAGGCAACAACATGAAACTTTTCATCAGCAGCATCAAGGGTTTTAAATCCTTCGCCTAATGTCCAGCTTGATTCGCGCCACTCAAAATTTTCCTTGGTTGAGACAACTTTTGCTAAATCCATACCTTTTAAGCCTGGGAAGGCTTGCGCGGCTTGTAGCGCTTTATTTTCGTCTAGCTCGTCGCCAGCAATAATACACCCGTTTTGTGCGCCTTTATCACGCAAAATTCGAGTTAACTTTCTGGTGTCGATGTCCGCAATACCTAAAATATTACGTTCTTTTAAGTAATCATCTAACGATTGCTCGTTACGAAAATTACTTGCTAGCAGTGGCAAATCACGGATCACTAGGCCTTTAGCCCAAATTTGATTCGCTTCTTCGTCTTCGCTGTTGGTACCCGTATTACCGATATGTGGGTACGTCAAAGTTACGATTTGTTCCGCGTATGATGGATCAGTCAAAATTTCTTGATAACCAGTCATAGACGTATTGAATACTACTTCACCGACTGACATGCCGTCAGCGCCGATTGCAGTACCGCGAAACACTGTGCCGTCTTCTAGGACTAACAGAGCGGATTTAGTCAAGTTAAACCTCCTAACAGTAAAAAACGGGAGTAAGCAATTGCTTAACACCCCGCCAATACCCAGAGGGATCGTCAAAACCAGATTTCTGTGAGCTTAAATTGTTTTACGCAGTCTTAAATGATGCAGATGTAAAGCATTCAACCTTCAATCATTTTTTCTTGCCTAAAACTATTTTTATTCCCACTGAAACCCCGGATTTACTAGCCACTTGGGTATAATTGGAAACACGCATTTAGTAATTTTTGGCAAATTGGCTGCATAGTACATTAAGTTAGCTTTTAGGTCTAATATTATTTAGTAAATTGTTACAAACAAGTCACTGTAGGCAAAATTAGACCCAAACAGTTAAAAAAGTAACTAAACTACTTCAGATCTAGTACATCTTGCATATCATAAAGTCCTACAGGTTTGTTTTTCAACCAGCTTGCAGCCCTTACAGCACCTAGAGCGAATGTCATTCTTGAACTTGCTTTATGGGTTAATTCGAGTCTTTCGCCCATTGTGGCGAAGTATGCGGTGTGTTCACCTACTATATCGCCCCCTCTTAGTACCGAATAACCAATTTCATTTTGCGATTTAGCGGTCTCCACTTGGCTGCGGTCATATACAGCAACCTCGTCGTGGTCCCAGCCTTTAGCCTGTGCAATTGATTCGCCAATGGCTAATGCTGTGCCCGATGGCGCATCGATTTTATGACGATGATGCGCTTCAAATATTTCAATATCTAAATCGTCACCAAATTTGGTCGCTGCGGTTTGCACAAGGTTCAGTAATACATTGACTCCTACACTGTAGTTTCGCGCAAATACAATAGGAATATGCTTAGCGGCATCGTGTAAAAGTGCCATATCGTCGCTTGTTAAGCCCGTTGTACCAATAACCATAGGAATTTTTTGTGCTACAGCGGTTTTTAAATGGTTTTTCATACCAGCGGGAAGCGTAAAGTCGATTAAAACATCTACATTATCTATTGTGGTTTCTTCGCTAAAGCTAACACTGTTATCGGCTGCGCTATTTACTTGATTTACATTAATACCTAATAACGATGAACTGCTACGAACGTATGCACCTGTAAGTTGTGTTTGCTCTTTAATTGTCGCTGCTTCTAATAGAGCTAAGCCCATTCTGCCATTAGCACCAAAAACGCCTATTCGATTTGTAGTCATTGTTTTTACCTAATTTAAATTTGGATCCGTTTTTTACTAATCTGAGTATATATCCGGTGCATTACAAATACGCGCTTGGGCATTTTTATGCAGTTGGACAAATATTAATCGCTGAAAATAGCGTTACTTTGTAGATATTATCTAAAAGTCATGCAATAGTCAGGTGACCTTTTAATTTAATAATAATAACAATACCAGTTTACTTTAGCCATCTATACATTTAAACTTCTCTTTCGCGTCGATTTGGTCTTTGGCTTGCGGGCGCTGCACTCTCCTAATTTTGTTAATGATTAACATAGTAGGTAGATTTGCTAAATTCAGCTAAAAGAGGAATTTTTGGCTGTTGTAAATTAACTGGTTTCGAGGATTATGATGCAGCCATCATTTAACAAAAATAAAGCAATACTTTCTTTACTACCCCTTTTAACCTTTGTAGCACTATTTTTGGGCTCTGGTTTATATTTACAATCGCAAGGGGTTGACTACGCTTTTTATCAACTTCCTGCTCCAGTGGCTATATTACCCGCCATTATGCTTGCGTTTATTTTAAATAAAGGCACAGTAAACGAATGTGTAGAGACCTTTATTAAGGGTGCCGGACACAACAATATTATTACCATGTGTTTAATCTACTTACTTGCAGGTGCGTTTTCTGCTGTTGCCAGTGCAACCGGTGGTGTAGATGCGGTAGTAAATGCTGGCTTATCACTTATTCCTCCTGCGTTATTGCTCCCTGGCTTATTTTTAATTGCAGCGGTTGTATCAACAGCTATGGGGACGTCAATGGGAACAATCGGTGCTATTGGGCCTATTGCTTATGCAGTATCAATTAAAACAGGTATCGATCCAGCATTAATGGCAGGTACGATTGTATCTGGCGCTATGTTTGGCGATAACTTATCAATTATTTCCGACACCACTATTGCAGCCACGCGAACGCAGGGCTGTGAAATGAAAGACAAATTTAAAGAGAATCTTAAAATTGCAGTCCCTGCTGCAATACTAACTATTGGCTTGTTGTTTTATTTAACACCTGCAGCACAAGTAGTTGAGACCAAAGATTACGATATTTGGTTAGTACTTCCTTATGCCTTTATTTTAGTGTTAGCAGTTGCTGGCTTGAACGTATTTGTCGTGTTGTTTAGCGGTATTATTTTTGCTGCATTAATGGGCTTTACAGGAAGTTATGAAGGCGCAAGCTTTGTAAAAGACATTTACAAGGGCTTTACCGATATGCAGGAAATATTTTTACTATCAATGTTTATTGGTGGCTTATCTGAATTTATTCGCATTAATGGTGGCCTTGATTACATTGCTCAAAAAATTCAAGCCATAACTAAAATCATCGCAAAATGGCACCGTAAAGTGGCTGACCAATTAGGTATTGCAGCATTGGTTATGACAAGTAATATGTGTATTGCCAATAATACCGTATCAATTATTGTTGCTGGCCCTATTGCTAAAAAGCTAGCAGATGATGGTGAAATAAGCGGTAAACGCTCTGCAAGTTTGCTTGATATATTTGCTTGTGTAACGCAAGGCTCACTTCCTTATGGCGCACAAGCGCTACTGTTAGGTGCTACGTTTAAAATTAGCCCGTGGGAAGTATCAACGTCTTCTTATTACTGTTTTATTTTAGCATTTACGGCGATTACTATTATTTGTTTACGCCGTAATAAAGCGTAATAAATTGAGTCATTACATGTTGCAGCTTATTAAGTAGGCTGCAACATGTGTTAAATTAGCGATCAACAAATCAATCTCTTCTGCTATAATTGCCGCTTCCGCGTGTCACTAAAATTATAGTTATAAACAGTTATGAAATTTAAAAAATCACTCCCTTTTATTACCCTTACTTCTCTCGCTTTATCATCGTCGGCTTTCGCTGCCAATTGGAGCAGTACAGCAGTACATATAAATAATGGCAGCCAAAAAAATCCATTTTCTAAGCAAGAGTCAGACACCACTGTTTACTCGCTTCAACATGCATCGGGCTATGACTACGGCGATAATTTCTTTTTTATTGATTACAGTAAAGACGATATAGATGACGGTTACCAAGATGCTGATTTTTATGGTGAGTGGTACTCAACGGTTAGCTTATCTGCCATCACTGGTAAGCAAATTGGCTCTGGCGCATTATTAGATGTTGGCCTAACGGGCGGTATTAACGTTGCTGGTGATGCAAAAGTAATGAAGTATCTACCAGGTGTTAAATTAAGCTGGGATGTACCTGGGTTTAACTTTTTTCAAACGCTGTTCACAGCCTACATTGACGATAGTGAAGGTGTAGCAAAAGGCGGCGCACCTATTGAAACTAATAGTTGGATGCTTGATGTAGCTTTTGAATATCCTTTCACTATTGGCTCACAAAAGTTTAGCTTTAAAGGCCACGCTGAATACATCGCAGAGCGTGAAGATGAATTTGGTAACGATGTACAAGCTTGGATACTAGCACAGCCTATTTTAGTGTGGGATATGGGTCACGCCCTACAAATGAAAGAAAACACACTACTGCTGGGAATGGAATTACAATACTGGCACAACAAATTAGGTACTGAAGTCACTGAATCGGTACCACAAATCCATATTGAGTGGACATTTTAAGCTTCAACAATCAGCTCTTTACTCAGTAATAATAAGCGAAGCACTATTTTAGCTTCGCTTTTTTTCGTCCACGTAAAACATTTAATTGAACAGGTTTAAATACTTAGTTATTGTTGTACTTCTTTTTAAGCCAAGCGTTCGCCTTTAATAGGAGTAACTGAATGTCGTCGATTAAAGTTATTTGTTTCTCTACTTTATTAGTACTAACAAACAATACCTTAGCTGGCCCTTCTCAAGATACATCCGCCCTTTCTTATGATGCACTATTAAGCAATTACGAATACGATTTTAAGGTAAATTACTTTGCACTTGAGTCGCAAAAACAATCATTAAAAATGGCTTATATTTACTTAAAGCCTACTAAAGCCGGTATGCCTACAGTTACACTTATGCATGGCAAAAATTTTAACGCCGACTACTGGACTACAACCGCTCAGTATCTGCAATCTTTAGGTTATGGGGTATTAATCCCTGATCAAATTGGTTTTGGCAAGTCGTCTAAGCCAACTAATTACCAGTATTCGTTTGCGACGCTTGCTCATCATACTCACGCGTTAATAGATTCACTTAATATTAAAGAGTCGATTGTACTTGGGCACTCTATGGGCGGGATGCTAGCGAGTCGTTTTGCATTAATGTACCCAAACGCCACTAAAAAGCTAATTTTATTAAACCCTATTGGGCTTGAAAACTACTTGCAGTATGTTGATTACAAAGATACTAATTTTTTCTATAAAAACGAGCTTTCAAAAACACCGGAAGGCGTTAAACGTTATCAGCAAAAAAATTACTACGATGGTAAGTGGAATACAACATATTCAGCCTTAACTGACTTTATAACAGGGCAAATACAAGGCCCAGATAAAGAACAAATAGCATGGGTGAATGCAAAAACATACGATATGATTTTCACTCAACCTGTAATAACCGAATTTAAAGATTTAACTGTGCCAGTTAAATTAATTATTGGTACACGCGATAGAACCGGTCCAGGCCGTAACTGGAAAAAAGAGGATGTTGATTACGAGCTTGGTCGATACGATAAATTAGGCAAACACGCTGCAACACTTATTCCTGACGCACAATTATTCGAACTAGATAACTTAGGGCACCTGCCGCACATTGAAGATTTTGAACGCTTTAAAAATGTATTACAAAAAGCGCTTACAACTAAATAAAGGTGAGTACTGAATACAAAAACCCCTGTAAGTAATTACTCACAGGGGTTTTTATTTAGTAATTAAACTAGATTACAGCTTACATTGTGGGTTTTTACCCTGTGTTTTAGCTGTACTTTGCTCGCTAAGTGCTTTACTCATTTGTGCTTGTAAGTCTTTAATACGACTGCTTGGCGCTGGGTGAGTTGATAAAAACTCAGGTGTTGTACCACTACCTGCTGCACTCATATTTTGCCAAAGGGTTACTGATTCTTGTGGATTAAAGCCTGCTTCAGCCATTAAATCTAAACCAATTTCATCAGCTTCTGACTCGTGCGAACGGCTAAATGGCAAAACAACACCATACTGTGCGCCTAAGCCTAGACCCTGCATAATTTCATTACGGTATTGAATGTTACCCATTTCAAGTGCTGCACTACCAAGTTGCATACCGGTATCTAAAATAGAGCTTTGTGAAACACGTTCATTAGAATGCTCAGCAATTACGTGCCCTACTTCGTGCCCTAGCACTGTTGCTAGTTGGTCTTGATTGGTGGCTATTTTTAATAAGCCCGTATGAACCCCAATGTAACCACCAGGTAGTGCAAAAGCGTTAGCAGATTCATCTTCAAATACAACTACTTCCCAATTTTGCGACGCGTATTCTTTTGGTAATACAGCCACTACTTTTTCAGCAATGCAATTTACATATGCATTTGTTTTTGCATCTTTATTAATTGGTTGGCTTTTTTTCATATCCGCAAAACTAGCAGTGCCCATTTCACTCATTTGTTGATCTGAGTAAAGCGCTATTTGAGTGCGTCCTGTTGGTGACGTTTTACAACCGACTAAAACGGCTGTCGCTAATACTGCAAGTACTAGTTTTTTCATGATAATTCTCTTAAGTAATGAATTTTTTATTGCTTGTAGAATAGCAAACACAGTACCAATTTAAAATATTTGCTTTATATACCTTTATATTAAAAGGATGCGATAAGACGATAAACTTAGCAGGCAAACTAAGTTTATCCAAATACAATGCCCTGTTACACTATAGCCCTTGTTTTTAGTGATTGTTGAGTTTACACATGGACGCCTCAGCCTCGTCTTTTAATACCCGTATTTTATTGCCTTTATTAGCCAGTATCGTGGCGATTACTCCTTTGGCTATTGATATGTATTTGCCTGCCATGCTGGTAATTGCAAGCGATTTACAAACTAATATGCCAAATGTACAAATATCGTTGAGTATTTACTTAGCGGGTTATTCATTGGGGATGTTATTTTTTGGCCCTATTGCCGATCAAATTGGCCGCCGTAAGCTCGCACGTATTGGCTTAACCCTATTTGGCGCAAGCTCACTTGCACTCGCATTTACAACCGAAATCCATGCGTTTTGGACTCTTAGAGCAGTGCAAGCATTTACCGGAGCGGCAGCAACCGTAGTCGTACCGGGTATTATTCGCCATATTTATCAGCAAAATACAGCTAAGGGAATGTCGTATGTGTCGATGATCATGATGGTAGCACCGTTAGTAGCCCCCTCTGTTGGTTCGTTTATTTTAGGATTTTCTGTTTGGTCAACCATATTTTTGGTTCTTGCTGGATATAGCTTTTTAATATTAGCGTTTGTACAAGTGTATTTAATAGATATACCTATTCATAAAAATGAGAAAAAAGGCCTCGCTCTATTTTTTGATAGCTATAAAACAGTACTGAGTAATAAAGACGCACGTGCGGATATACTCAGTTCTATGTTTGTATCGTTTGGATTTTTTTGCTTTTTAACCTCAGTACCTTTTATATATTTGGATTTATATGAAGTATCAGAACAATTATTTGGTGTGTTATTTGCGTTTAATGTAATGGCGCTGATGTTTGGTAACTTTTTAAATACGCGAATTGTACCAAGGCTGGGCTCTCGAAAAATGCTCTATATTGGGCTTGTATGTGGGTTTGTATCGGGCCTTTCGCTGTTAACATTTAGCTTATTGCACTTATCACTTTATTATATTGTGGCTGCTATTGCGCCATTAATGATGAGTTTAGGTGTCACTGCAAGTAATGCTGATTCGCTAATATTGATGAAGTTTGAAAGAAACACAGGTACAGCAACGGCCGTAATTGGCACACTTCGTTTTGGTAGTGGTGCATTAGTTGGCCCGTTACTCGCCATTATGCATGCAAAAAGCGCAGTACCATTTTCAAGTTTAATGTTTAGTGCTGTGTTACTCACTATGCTCGTACAGCTAATTCACTATAAAAAAGACAAAAAAAATGCCTCAATATGAGGCATTTTTATCAAAGCTAATAACCTTAAATTAATTAAGCGTCAGCAGCTTTAGAAACCATAACCATTGCAGGGCGTAATAAACGACCATTCAATGTGTAACCTTTTTGCATAACAGCAAGTACTGTATTAGGTGTTACATCGTTACTTGGTTGAATTGACATTGCTTGATGAAAATCTGGATTAAACTGCTCACCTTGTGGGTTTACAATTTCAACACCAAATTTAGAAACAGCGTCATTAAAGCTCTTAACCGTCATATCGATACCTTCAAGCAACGGCTTTAGTGTCTCATTTTCTTTATCAGAAAATTCAATAGCACGTTCAAGGTTATCAATTACAGGTAGTAATTCGTTAGCAAATTTTTCTAGTGCAAATTTATGCGCTTTTTCTACATCTTGTGCTGCACGACGACGAATATTATCTACATCTGCTGCGGCACGAACAACACCGTCTTTTTGATCAGCAATTGTTTGCTTTGCAGCTTCAAGCTCTGCATATAACATCGCAATTTCTGCTTCAGGGCTTTGTTCTTGTTCTGCATGCTGATCAGCGGCTTCTACTGCTGCTTCTACATCAGCCTGCATTTTAGAAATTTCTTCGTTTAATTCTACTTCTTGCTCAGGGTTTTGTGTCTGCTCAGACATAAAATACGTGCTCCAATTCTTTACAACTGCGGTAATTATGGGGATTGAATAAAAAGATTCAAGAGTTAGATGCCTCAATTAATTTAAATTCTTGAATTATTTCTTCAATCTGCGCTGATTTAGGACAAATTATACAAAAACGGCTTTGATATTCTTGATTTTTAAAGTACGGCACGCTTATTACAATTAATTCATCGCACTCAGTAAAAGGTAATTTTTCGCTATTAAGTACCGATACACCATTTTTAAAAGCGAGTTTATCTTCTACATAATTTAAAAACGAAACACCAATATTTAAACTTTGTTCGCAGTCTATTTGTTTGTAGAGGTAATTTTCACCAACAACAATACTATTATCTGAGCCTAATTTTTGGCTTAGTTGTCGCGTCCATTGATTAAGCGAATCATGGCAATTTCGAGGCGCTGTATTTGCCATAGCTTGCATACGGTACAAACCTTCCATTAAGGTTTGTTGGCTAAATACAGTGTTCAACCAAGTGGCAAATTGATAACGAACAGAGTCTGACGAATCATGAGGTTTATCAATACAAATATTGTGACTCTGCCCTGCCCTATCTATTAATAAAATAAGCCAGTCGGTAGAATCAAAATCAAGCACTTCTACTCTAAACACTTGCTGTGAACTGGCTTGAGGTAAACCAACACAACAACATACTTGGTATTTTTGGCTCAAACCATGCGCTAGCTCAACGAGTTGTGACTGCTGTGGTTGCCAATAATTAGCAATATCAGCAAGCACAAAAAATTCGTCAAACCAATAATCAAACCCTTCATTTGTCGGCACTCGCCCTGCGGATGTATGAGGTGAATACAATAAGCCCACTTTTTCTAAGCGAGCCATAGCATTACGAACCGTAGCCGAACACACTGCCATGCCTTTGAGCTTGGCAATTTTTGTTGATGGAACAGGCAAGCCTTCACCATTACAGTACATGTTCATAACAGCTGAAAAAATTTGCTGATCTCGTGGGTTTAGTTTCATGGTATCTACATCTTGTTGCATGAAAGAGATATCGGGGCGTTTAGTTCTTTTTCAAGTCGTGCAGCTAACTCACTGCGAATAAAATTGAAGGTTTATAATATTGCTATAATCTGTATTTTCAAACACTTCTGTTTTGAGTTACTCTACTATTATTAAATCTCTTTGTGCGTACATTATGGACTCTCCTTTTAACACCATAGGCCTAATTGGCAAACCTAATCACCCGGGAGCCGCTGCTACCCTTCAGCGTTTACATACCTTTTTACTTGCGCTTGGCTTTGAGGTAATAGTAGAAAAACGCACAGGGAGTCAGTTAGACGATATTCCGCATGACAAACTTGTTAAGTTAGTCGACTTAGGTGAACAAGCCGATTTAGCCATTGTTGTAGGCGGTGACGGTAACATGCTTGGCGCAGCTCGCGTACTTGCGCGCTTTAACATTGCTGTAATTGGTGTAAATAGAGGCAACCTTGGCTTTTTAACTGATTTAAACCCCGAAGGGTTTGAAGCGAGCTTAGAGCAAGTACTCAGTGGTGAGTATCTTGAAGAAAAACGTTTTTTATTAGAAGTAGAAGTATATCGCCACAACGAATTAAAAAGTGCAAACTCAGCCGTTAACGAAGCGGTACTTCATGCCGATAAAGTAGCGCACATGATTGAATTTGAAGCTTTTATAAATAATGACTTTGTGTTTTCTCAGCGCTCCGATGGTTTAATAGTATCAACCCCGACAGGCTCTACGGCGTATTCACTTTCAGGTGGCGGTCCAATATTAACGCCAGAACTAAATGCTATATCGTTAGTACCTATGTTTCCTCATACCTTATCTAGCAGACCTTTAGTGGTAGATGCCGATAATGAAGTTCGTTTAAAGCTAAGCCTAGAAAATACAGATAGCCTACAGGTAAGCTGCGACAGCCACGTAGTGCTAGCCGTATTACCCGGCGATGAGGTAGTAATTAAAAAAGCCGATAAACAATTGCGCTTAATTCATCCAAAAAATTACTCTTACTACAACGTTTTACGTACAAAACTGAATTGGGGTAGTCGTTTGTACTAATTTTATTGCCAAATTTAGTACTATAAAGCAAAATGGCGACTTAAAATAATAATCAACTAATTTAGGAACGAGTAGCAATGACTTATGTAGTATTCTTTGCTTTACTGCTATTAATTACACTTTTATACAGTTACCTCAAAATTGAGAGTAACCGTAAAAAAGCGATAGAAGCTAGAAAAAAGCTATTTAATGAACGTGTTTCGCATGTAAATACGCGCCTTAAAGCAAAGCTTAATGATCTACTTGATGCTAAAATAATTCGCCCAAAATACGTTCCTCGCATTCAAGCTATTGTAAATAATTTTTTTGTTGTTCAATCACATACAGACGAGAACTTGCAACAGCTTGAAGATACTGCCGACCTACTAATTAATACGTTGTCCAACGAGTTAATTAAAATCAATCAAACAAATATAATTCAACCATTGATTGATAATATACAGTACTTTGTATCTGAGTTGCCCCAGCAAGGCATTTTATACAATAAGAGTTTTTATATTAATACATTACCTCCCCTCATTGCTCTGCTTAAAACCGAAGAAAGTATACAACCTACTGATATTGTTGATGATCAAATTGATGCATCTTCCCAAACTTCCGATACACAGTTTACTCAAGATGTAAGTGTTGCTTAAATAATAAAAAATTAATTTGCAAAAAACCAAAACACTGTATAAATTAACAGTTAATTGACTGGATGGATAAACAGTATGTTAATTGGTTTAGAAGTTAAAAATTTTGCAATCGTAAGTAATTTAAGCACCGAATGGCGCAGCGGTATGACTGCGATCACAGGTGAGACAGGTGCTGGTAAATCTATTGCTATTGATGCCCTATCGCTATGCTTAGGTGAGCGCGCTGAAGCATCAGCAGTTCGCCCAAGCTCTGATAAAGCGGAAGTATGTGCACAATTTGACTTAACAGATCTACCGCTTGCTCAAGCATTTTTAGAGCAACATATGCTAAGCACTTCTGACAACGAGTGCTTATTACGTCGTGTTGTTTGTAAAAATGGCCGTAGTAAAAGCTATATTAATGGTAGTGCAGTTACCGCATCACAATTAAAAGAACTTGGTCAATATTTAATATCTATTCATGGACAACATGCCCACCAATATTTATTAAAAGCTGAGCATCAGTTACAGCTTTTAGATGCCTATGCAGGGCATCACCACTTAGTAAACTCAGTAAATAAAAACTATAAACAGTTTGCTAACTTACAAAAAGAATTTAAACACTTAGAACAACAACAGCAGCAACAAGCAGCGCAAAAACAATTGTTAGAGTATCAAGTTGCTGAGCTTGATGAATTTGCATTACAAGAAAATGAGTTTGATTTAATTGAGGCTGAGCATTACAAACTAAGCAATAGCCAAACAATATTAGAATCGTGCCAACGTGAGTTACAACACTTATATGAAAGTGATGAGCAAAACGCTTGCTCATTACTACAGCACAGCGCTCAACAATTTACCGAACTGGCTCAATATGACGAAAGTTTAGCAAGCGTAGCTGCTATGCTTAGCGAAGCCGCTGTACAAGTTGAAGAAGCAAGCCGCGAAGTGCGCAATTACACTGAGCAAGCAGATTTAGACCCGGCACGCTTAGTTGAAGTAGAAAATAGGCTAAGTGGAGCGATGGATTTAGCGCGTAAGCATCATATAAAACCACAGCAGTTAGTTGAGTTTCATCAATCGATTGCTCAAGAACTTGAGTCAATAAGTAATAATAGTAATCGTCTGGAGCAGCTTGAGTCAGAAATAGAAAGCGCGTTACTTAGTTACAAGCAAACTGCTGATGAATTAAGTAAAAGCCGCTGCGAGTATGCTAATACACTTAACACACTAATAAGTGAAAGCATGGCTAATTTATCAATGGAAAACGGTGTTTTTGAAATAGCCTTAACTCAAGAGAGTAATCGTACACCAAACAGCCTAGGCTTTGATAATGTCTCGTTTTTAGTATCAACTAATCCAGGGCAACCACTTCAGCCATTAGCTAAAGTAGCATCAGGTGGTGAGCTTTCTCGTATAAGTCTTGCTATACAGGTAATTATTGCCCAAAAAGTAACAACCCCAACACTTATTTTTGATGAAGTTGATGTAGGTATTTCTGGCCCAACGGCATCTGCTGTAGGTAAGTTATTACGCCAATTAGGTAAATCAACTCAAGTAATTTGTGTTACTCATTTACCGCAAGTTGCCAGTAGTGCACATCAGCAATTTTTTGTAGCTAAAGAAATAGCACAAGGCGAAACGTTTACTCATATGCTGCCTTTAAATAAAGATGGCCGTATTAATGAAATAGCCCGTTTACTTGGCGGCGATAACATAAGCAAAACAGCTAAAGCAAATGCTAAAGAACTAATAATGGCTCATGCCTAATGTGTTAGTAAATAACGTCTTCAAGGATTAAATAATGCACAGTACTTTAGTTGATTTTTGTATAATTTTAAGTTGGTTGTTATTAGTACTAAGCACCTGTTTAATTATATTTAGTAAATATAAACATACTTGTTTTAAACAACGTTTATTTAAGTTTTTAAATAGCTTTTTAGTTTTTCAACTAATCGTTGTGGCCTATTACTTTACTAGCGAAAAAATAAATGGACTAAGTGATTTAGGTGTTAGTTATTGGGTTTTAATTACAATGCAGATTGCGTGTATTGTAATATGCTACATGAGCTTAAAACGCAGAAAGGCTAAAATAAGGCCATCCCTTGATTCGTTTTCAATGGATTAAAGTAAATAAACATTTAAAAAGAGCACGTTCTGTTTTTACCTTGCTCTTTTGCTTTATAAAGTAGTTCATCAGCATGCTTAATATCTAGGTCAATTGAGCGCTCAGCGTTTGCAGCTGTGATGCCAATACTTAGCGTTATATTTACACTATCTGAAAATAAGCTTACAGCTGAAGCTTTAAGGGCATTATGGATTTTTTCTGCAACGATCTCGCCCTCATCAACGGTTACATTTGGAATCACAATTAAAAACTCCTCACCGCCCCAACGTGAAGCAATCGCATTTTGCGGAATATTATTTTCAAATGTTTTGGCTAAATGGATAAGAGCTTCATCGCCAAAATCATGGCCGAATTGATCATTAATTTTTTTAAAGTTATCTACATCAGCTAATAATATTACAAACGGAATATTATTATTTTTAAGCTCATTTTTAAAAGCTATAAGCTTATTCATAGTGAAACGACGGTTTGGTAGATTAGTGAGTGGATCTATAGTTGCTAAAAATTCATTTTTTTGGCTTAAAGCAATTAATTTACTGCTGTATTTTTCTCTTGAAAATTCGTAATAACCACTCAGCGATGCAACAATTATAAAAGCGAGTATGATTCTGACTGGAAACTGCTCAGGATTGTAGTCATATATAGTAAATGTATCAGCGCAATAGAAACCGAGAACAATCGCCGATAAAAATAAAACAATATCAAACGTCCCTCGTTTAAGCCCTCGAATTGAATAAGTAACAGGAGACACTATAAATATCCATATAGGCCCTGTACCTTGTGCTCCTCCTGTAAGTACAAGATAAAACATCAGTGCATACAGGTTATATAAAATTACAGTTGCAGACTTCTCTACACCTCTACCTATATTAAACGCAGATAAGTAAACAAACGAAGAAACAACCAAAGTAAATGCTAATAAATAGCTGCTGTTAATAAAGGCTAAGCTAGCCATCGAAAACGTTGCTATAAAGCCTATTGAGGAAAAGAACCGAACAATGAGCTTCCTTTCTAAATTGTTTGAATATTCGTACATAATTTCTATTTATTTATTAATGTATAAAAGCAAACTTATAGATATAAAGTAAGCAAACCGTAAACAGCGTGCAATAATGAACCTACTTTATATTTAAATCAACTATTAAGGTTAGTAATCAGCACTGACAATTGTGCACATATTTTTAGCCTCTTGCATTTATCTCAGGTAAGTACATTTTTACGATATTAAATTGCTTGGCACTAATACCATTTGCTAAATTATATAAGTACGCCCTTTTATTCCTGCAATAATCGAACTGACTGGTAGTCAAAAAATAATTTAAACCTGCATAGTTAAAGATGGTAGTAACTATTCTATGAATTGTGCCTGGACCGAGTAAACAACACATTAATCAATAAAAGTGCCGTTACAAAAAAATACACGCATTATACCAATCCGCGATAATACTCAATCAATTTCAAGGATTGAACTTGGCGCTAACTGCGTTAAAACTTTCGAGATACGACTGCATGAATACAAAGCAATGTAGAGGTAATTGCCGAGAACACCTAAGTAGCGAAACTTTAGCCTCATTATCGACATAATTTTGTTATCTCAAAATAGATTACTTAATTAAGCGAATTGGTATTAGAGTGTATAAACGACATAGAAGAAAGAAGTGTCGATAACGTTTATATATATGAAATGAGCCCTGAAAGCCGCTTAGTAGATACCCAAAGAAATCGCATTTGGCTTATAAAGAACAACCCATAATAACAAAGCAGTTTCTCTGAAAGTTACTATATAAGGTTTCTACATGAAGTTACTAACAAAAGGTGTTGTTCAAGAAAGCCATACAAAAGGTGGTATAAATATAGCCCCATTTGTCACTAATTACGTTGACATTACATTTGGATAAAACAAATAAAAAAGCAAGCCACTTGGCTTGCTTTAAATATCGTTATTTTAAAACGAAAAATTAAACTTTTAAGTAATCCATAATACCTTCTGCAGCGTTACGTCCTTCAAAAATAGCAGTTACCACTAAATCTGAACCACGTACAATGTCGCCACCAGCAAATATTTTAGGGTTAGTAGTTTGATGTGTAAACTCACCTTGTTCTGGTGCGTTAATACCGCCCCAGTTGTTTATTTCTACATCGTATTTTTCTAACCAATCCATTTTGTGAGGTTGGAAACCAAACGCCATAATAACTTGATCAGCTTCAATAACATGTTCTGAACCAGGTACTTCTTCAGCACGGCTTCTGCCTTTTGCGTCAGGTTCACCTAATTTAGTTTTAACCATTTTAACGCCGGTCACTTTACCTTTATCGTTCAGTACAATGCCTTTAGGCTGAACGTTATACGTAAATATAACGCCTTCTTCTTTCGCGTTTTTAACTTCACGTTTAGAGCCTGGCATATTTTCTTTATCACGACGATAAGCACACGTTACTTTTGCAGCATTTTGTCGAATAGACGTACGCACACAGTCCATCGCTGTATCACCACCACCAAGTACAACTACTTTTTGATTAGCCATATCAATACACGGTTGTTTTGTCTCGTCGTAGCCCATTACACGGTTCGTGTTACCAATCAAAAACGGCAATGCATCGTGAACACCCGCTGCATCTTCATTTTCAAGACCTGCACGCATACTCTGATACGTACCAACCCCTAAAAACACAGCGTCGTAATCAGCTAAAATTTGATCAAGTGTAATATCAACACCTACTTCAACATTTAACTTAAACTCTACGCCCATTTCAGTGAAAATTTCACGGCGCTTTTGCATTACTGATTTTTCAAGTTTAAAAGAAGGAATACCAAATGTGAGTAGTCCACCTATTTCTGGGTGACGATCAAACACTACTGGTTTAACACCGTTACGCACCAAAATATCAGCACACCCTAAACCTGCAGGGCCCGCACCAATAATGGCTACTTTTTTGTCAGTCCATGTTACATAAGACATATCAGGCTTCCAGCCCATTTTAAATGCCTCATCAGTAATGTATTTTTCAATATTACCTATTGTAACCGCACCAAACTCTTCATCGAGCGTACACGAGCCTTCACACAAGCGGTCTTGTGGGCAAACACGCCCACAAACCTCTGGTAAGCTATTTGTACGATGAGAAAGCTCAGCCGCCTCTATAATACGGCCCGTGCGTATTAACTTTAACCATTGTGGAATGTAGTTATGTACTGGACATTTCCACTCACAGTATGGGTTACCACAATCTAAACAACGGTCAGCTTGTGAGTTAACCTGATTCTCTGAAAAGGGTTCGTAAATTTCTACGAAAGATTTTTTACGTGACGAGATTGGTTTTTTGCGTGGGTCTACACGCTGCACGTCTATAAATTGATATACATTTTCGCTCATACTGCCCCCTTATTGCGCCTGAACACGTAGTTCGGCACTACTGCGAGCGCGATGCCCGAGTAAACTTTTTACGTCACTTGATATTGGTTTTACTAATTTGAACATCGGTAAGTACAATTCAAAGTTAGCCAAAATACTTTCTGCTCTGCACGAACCCGTAAGCTCTAAATGCTCAGCAATTAAGCCGCGTAAATGTTCTTGATGCGACGTTAATTCGTCTAGTGTTACTATTTCGACAAGCTCTGGATTAATGCGTTTTTCAAAATCATTTCGCTCATCTAAAATATAAGCAAAACCACCTGTCATACCCGCGCCAAAGTTAACGCCTACATTGCCCAGTACACATACAACGCCGCCCGTCATGTATTCACAACAGTTGTCACCTACACCTTCAACAACCGCTTGCACACCTGAGTTACGAACTGCAAAGCGCTCGCCTGCACAACCTGCAGCAAACAGTTTGCCGCCTGTTGCACCGTATAAACATGTGTTGCCTGCAATTGTGGCTTTGTGACTTTCGAACGACGAGCCAAGTGGTGGACGAATAACTAACTTGCCACCCGCCATGCCTTTACCTACGTAATCGTTTGCATCGCCAACCAGTGTCATTTCAAGGCCGCCGGCATTCCACACACCAAATGATTGACCCGCAGTACCGTGTAGCTCAATTGCTACAGGATCTGCCGCCATTCCTTGGTTGCCATATTTATCGGCAATATAGCCAGAAAGCATTGCACCTACCGATCTGTCGGTATTACAAATACGACTTACTAGTGAAATACCGCTTGAAGCATCAATTGCTTCTTGCGCCTTAGCAAGTAGGCTCTCATTAAGCTTGCCTAAATAATGTGAGCTATTAGGCGCACTACAATAAAGTGTTTCGCCAGTTGGGTTATTAGGCTGAGCAATTACTGAAGATAAATCAATTTTCTTCTGTTTTGCTGTTTTGCCTTCAATTGCTTCAAGCAAATCTAAACGACCGATTAAATCAGTTAAGTTTACAACACCCAAGCTAGCCATGATTTCACGTGCTTCTTGCGCTATAAACTTAAAGTAGTTCATCGCCATTTCTGGTAAGCCGTGGTAATGCTTTTGACGAAGTGTTTCGTCTTGTGTTGCAACACCGGTCGCACAGTTGTTTAAATGGCAAATTCGTAAGTATTTACAACCAAGCGCAACCATTGGGCCGGTACCAAAGCCAAAACTTTCTGCACCTAAAATTGCCGCTTTAATTATATCTAAACCCGTTTTTAAGCCACCATCTGTTTGCAAGCGAATACGATGACGCAGTCCATTTTCAACAAGGGCTTGCTGCGTTTCTGCAAGTCCTAGCTCCCATGGGCTACCTGCATATTTAACTGAAGTAAGTGGGCTTGCGCCTGTACCACCATCATAGCCAGAAATAGTAATTAAATCGGCATACGCTTTAGCAACACCCGTTGCAATGGTTCCTACGCCTGGTTCTGAAACCAGTTTTACAGAAATTAGCGCTTTAGGGTTTACTTGTTTCAAATCGAAAATTAGCTGCGCTAAATCTTCAATTGAATAAATATCGTGATGTGGTGGTGGCGAAATTAACGTAACACCGGGAACCGAATAACGAAGTTTAGCAATGTATGGGGTTACTTTTTCACCCGGTAATTGACCGCCTTCGCCTGGTTTTGCACCTTGCGCTACTTTAATTTGAATAACGTCAGCACTGCGTAAATAATGCGGCGTTACGCCAAATCGACCTGAAGCAACTTGTTTAATACGCGAGTTTTTCTCGGTACCATAACGCAGCTTATCTTCACCGCCTTCACCAGAGTTTGAACAACCGCCTAAGCGGTTCATTGCAATTGCTAGAGCCTCATGCGCTTCTGGCGATAATGCACCAATACTCATTGCTGCTGAATCGAAACGCTTGTATAGGTTTTCTGCAGGCTCTACATCATCGATGCTAATGCCTTGCTCTGGAATTTTAAGCGCAAGCATGTCACGTAAAGTGGCAATAGGACGCGTATTAACAAGTTTTGCATATTCACTGTAATCACTATATTCACCAGAACGAACTGCTTTTTGCAGGGTTTGGATTACATCAGGATTATAAGCATGATACTCGCCGCCATGTACGTACTTAAACAAGCCGCCGTGGCTTAATAATTTACGCTTACTTAGAGCGAGTTTGTGTAAGCTTTGCTGATCGTCATCAAAGTCGGTAAAGCATGCGCCCTGTATGCGACTTGCCACACCTTTAAAGCACATTTGTACAATAGCGTCAGATAAACCAACCGCTTCAAACAACATTGAGCAGCGATATGACGCAACCGTACTTATGCCCATTTTAGACATGATTTTGTATAAGCCCTTGTTAATGGCTTTACGGTAAGCAAGAGTTACTTCGCAATACGACTTATTAATAATTTTGCTGTCGCTCATCGCAACTAACGATTCATACGCAAGGTATGGATAAATTGCCGTAGCACCAAAGCCTAATAACACAGCAAACTGATGCGCATCACGCACGCTACCGGTTTCAATGATAATGTTTGATTCACAGCGAAGATTGTTATCAACTAATCGTTTTTGTACCGCACCTACAGCCATAGCTGCCGGAATCGGCAAATTTGCTTCATTAAAGTTACGGTCAGTTAAAATAAGCATTATACAACCAGCGGCTGCTTTTTCTTGTGCTTGGTCACAAATACGCGTGACCGCATTTTCTAAACCTTCTTCAACTGTGTAGGTAATATCAATTTTACAGTAGCTGTAATGCGCTTCATCAGCATTTAATAGCTGCTGCATGTCTGCGTACATTAAAATTGGCGTATCAAACTGTAGGCGCTTAGCATGGCCTGTTGTTTCGTTAAATACGTTTTGCTCACTACCAATACATGTCGCAAGTGACATTACATGATTTTCACGCAGTGGATCGATAGGTGGATTTGTTACTTGCGCAAATTTTTGGCGGAAGTAATCATAAAGCGAACGATGCCCTTCACTAAGCACTGCAAATGGCGTGTCATCACCCATTGAGCCGGTTGCTTCTTGGCCGTTTTCACCCATTACACGAATAACGCTATCAAGCTCTTCGTTGGTATAACCAAACATTTTTTGATATTTAGCTAGCGTTTCGTCATCAAATGAGCGATTACCGGCGTCTTGCTCAGTAAGCTCTTCAAATGGTACTAAACGCTTAACGTTCTCCTCAAGCCATGACTTGTAAGGATGGCGAGACTTTAAATCTTGATCGATTTCATCTGAGTGCCAAATTTTGCCAAGCTTAGTATCAATAACTAATAATTCACCTGGACCAACACGGCCTTTTTCAACTACTTCATCGGCAGTGTAATCCCAAATACCCACTTCTGATGCAAGCGTAATAAAGCCATCTTGTGTAATTACATAACGCGCTGGGCGAAGTCCATTACGGTCAAGGTTACAAGCCGCAAAACGACCATCCGACATAACAATACCTGCCGGGCCATCCCATGGTTCCATATGCATAGAGTTAAAGTCGTAAAATGCACGTAAATCGTCGTCCATTGCACGGTTTTTCTGCCATGCAGGTGGTACGAGCATACGCATAGCGCGGAATAAATCCATGCCACCAGCTAAAAATAGCTCAAGCATATTATCTAGGCTTGATGAATCAGAGCCGGTTTCGTTTACAAACGGCGCTGCGCTTTGTAAATCAGGAATAAGCGGTGACGCAAACTTATATGAACGTGCGCGTGCCCACTGGCGGTTACCTTCAATAGTATTAATTTCACCATTGTGTGCTAAATAGCGGAAAGGTTGAGCTAAAGGCCAACGCGGCTGAGTATTAGTAGAAAAGCGTTGATGGAAAACACAAATCGCACTCGTCATACGAATATCAGCTAAATCTAGGTAAAAATTTGGTAAATCTGCAGGCATCATTAAGCCTTTATAGATAGTTACCAAACCAGATAGACTTGCGATATAGAAAGCTTCGTCATCAACAATGCGCTTTTCAGCGCGGCGGCGTGCTACATATAAGCGACGCTCTAAGTCTTTAGAACGCCAACCTTCTGGCGCGCTAACAAAAATTTGTTCAAAACCAGGTAATTGCTGTACAGCAATAGGACCCAACATAGATGGGTCGGTTGGCACAACGCGCCAACCTAAAATATTTAACGTTTCTTTTTCTAATTCTTCGCTAAGTATTTTTTTTGCAGCTTGCGCTAAAACAGGATCTGAATTTAAAAATATCATACCCACTGCGTAGTTTTTGCCTAAGTGCCAGTTATGTTCACTAGCAATAGCACGGAAAAAGCTATCTGGTTTTTGTAATAATAAACCACAGCCATCACCTGTTTTACCATCGGCAGATATACCACCACGGTGCTGCATGCGATCAAGCCCCGTAATAGCAGTACGAATAAGCCTATGACTAGCTTGACCATTAACTTGGGCTATTAAGCCAAAGCCACAATTTTCTTTTTCTAACTTTGAGTCGTATAACATAGACCCCTCCCCTTGCTGCACTGTTAGCGTGGATGAACTGCTCGACGATTTGCTAACAGACGGACAAAACTAGCCTCTATCTTAAATAGAGTCAATAGCACTTTGAATACATATTCACATTCTTGAATATTTCTCACTTCATAGCAAGATTTCTTTTTATCATTATTTTTAACATTTAGCGTTATTTTAACCACTATTTTTTCATGACACTGGTGTCAAGTTTAACATATTGTAAAAAACACGAGTCTTCAGCGTGACAGCTTACGTAAACGTAAAGGCAGCCGAAAGTGAATAAGTATTCAGCGCTAGAGGGGCTATTCAGTTAACATTTAGATAGTTTTATGCTATTTCATTACTTTAATGGCTTAACATCCCTGATTATTGCTGCTCATTAGTATAGTTATGAAAGTTCATGTCATTTTTTGTACGTTAATAGTGAATTTTTATTTAAAACTATGTCCGATGCGGACACATAAACTGTCCGCGGACATAAATTTCAATAACAAAAAAATAAAATCACTTAAATATCAATAAGATAATAGTTGGTATATTAATCGTATAGCTTTATATATAATCGCTAATTGGAATTACTATGTTTACTCTAAGCTTATTTTTACTCTCTCCTATTGCCGCTATTTGCACAGCAGCTTTATTACTGCTGTGCGAAAAATACATAAAAGCAATTTAGGGGAAATTAAATGATTAAAGATACCAGCGCACAAGACGTACAGGTAAAGGCACCTATAAGCTATAAAAAATACGCGATGATCATTGCGATTGTTTTCATTGTGGTCTCTGCAATTGCTTATATTTTTTTAACGAGCCATAGCGCTAAAAGCTCTATTAGCCGCTCAAAAGTACAGATTGCAAAAGTACATGTTAAAGCGCTCATTCGAGACATTGCCGCCAGTGGTAAAATTGTTGCTGCTAATGCTCCTAAAATCTACAGTCCAGAACGTGGATTTATAGATTTAAAAGTAAAGGCCGGCGATACAGTAAAGCAAGGCGACACACTTGCCCTGCTGCAAAGCCCTGAGTTAACTAATGAATTGAAGCAACAGGAGTCTGTACTTAAAAGACTTGAAGGCGAACAGCAAAGGCAACATTTGCAAGCAAGACGCCAAACACTCACCTTAAATAAAACACTCGATATGGCACAAGTCGAGCTTAACGCCGCTGAGCGCGAAAATCGTCGCGCACAGTTATCAATACAAAAGCACTTAATTAGCCAAATTGATCTAGAAAAAGCAGTTGATGATTTATCCCGAGCTAAGCTCTCCTATAAGCATGCGCAGCAAGAGGTATTGCTTGCCAAAGACACGCTCGCTTTTGAACTACAAGCTGCTAAAAGTGATGTAACCCGCCAACAACTTATTGTTGATGACTTAATCCGAAAAGTAAGCAACCTATCTATTAAAGCTACCGTTACAGGGATCGTGGGTAACCTATTAGTGCAACAAAAAGCCGCAGTGACGCAAAGCCAACCTCTTATGACTCTCGTCGACTTAAGTAATTTTGAAGCCGAACTCCAGGTTCCTGAAAGTTACGCAAACGAATTAGGGCTCGGTATGGAAGTAGAGCTTAAGTTAGGCAATGAAACAGTGATGGGGAATTTATCCGCCATATCACCAGAAGTTAATAATCGTGAAGTAACAGCACGCGTCCGGTTTAAAGGTGTTACTAACAACATTCGTCAGAACCAACGCTTAACTGCACGTATTTTACTCGACAACCGAGAAGGTGTAATGCAAGTAAAGCGTGGTGCATTTATGCAGCAAGGCGGAATTATAGCTTATAAGGTAGAAGGCAATATTGCAAAGCGTATACCTATTACAATAGGCGCCACCAGCATTAATGCGGTTGAGCTTTTAAGCGGACTAAAAGAAAACGATGAAATTATTATTTCAAGCTACAGCGACTTTAAGCAAGCCAACACGATTTTATTAAATTAAACAGACGTTCTCAACCAACGCTAAAAATAATTAGGAACAACCATGTTACAAATGAACAATGTAAGTAAAGTATACCAAACAGAAATGGTACAAACCCATGCGCTTCGAGATTTTAATCTGCAAGTAAACGAAGGCGAATTTATTGCTGTTACTGGTCCTAGCGGCTCAGGAAAAACAACCTTTTTAAATATTGCAGGTATGCTCGAGCCTTTTAACGAAGGTGAATACCTGTTGGATGGCGTTAATGTTGGCAGCCTAAACGATAACCAACGTGCTGATTTACGTAATCAAAAAATTGGCTTTATATTCCAAGGCTTTAATTTGATCCCCGATTTAAATTTATATGAAAACATAGAAGTTCCTCTTCGCTACAGAGGGATTAAAGCAAATGAGCGAAAACGTCGAATTGAGCAATGCCTTGAACAAGTTGGTTTAGCATCTCGCGCTAAACACTTACCTCAACAACTCTCCGGTGGCCAGCAACAACGTGTTGCAATAGCCCGTGCGCTTGCTGGTGAACCTCGTTTTTTACTAGCCGATGAGCCAACAGGTAACCTTGACAGCTTAATGGCTCGCCAAGTTATGGAGTTACTTGAGCAAATAAATCGCGACGGTGCCACTATTGTAATGGTAACGCATGATAGCGAATTAGCCCGCCGTGCTCCGCGTAATATTCAAGTAGTTGATGGACAACTTGCCGACTTTACGCTTTATCAGGGCGCGCAAACTATAAAAACAGCATAGGGGGTTTAACTAATGTTTATTCATTATTTAGATTTAAGTTGGCGCAGCTTCAAGCGCACCCCACTGGTTAGCTTTTTAATGGTACTTGCCATTGCGATAGGTATAGGCATAACAATGACCAGCCTTAGTGTTTATCACATGATGTCGGCCGATCCTATCCCAGAAAAAAGCAGCCAACTTTACAGTGTGCAATTACAAACAATGGACGATGGTAGTACGTGGTGGACAGAAGATAACATGCCACTGCAACTGACCTATCAAGATGCTGAGAACTTATTAAACGCACCCACGTCAGAGAAAAAAGTGGCTATGATGCGTACCGGCTTTTCAGTTTATCTGGACTCCGACAAAATAAAACCTTTTATAGGTAATGCTCGCATGACAACGCCTGACTTTTTTAGCATGTTTAATTTGTCATTTCTATACGGAGGGGCTTGGAGCAAAGAGCAAGAAAACTCAGCCGCACCTGTGGTTGTTATTACCCAAGAGATAAACGATAAACTATTTGCAGGACAAAACTCCGTCGGAGAGCTAATTTACTTAGATGATGGCAGCTATCAAGTAGTTGGCGTTGTTAAGCACTGGCCTCTGAATATTAAATATTATGATTTAAATAACGGCGCATTTAATCAAGCCGAAGATTTATTTATGCCTTTTAGTTTAATTAAAGCAAAAGAGCTCGTTAGTTGGGGTAATAGCAATGGTTGGAAGCACGAAAACACGCCAACCTTTGCAGATAAACTGCAATCTGAGCAAGTATGGATCCAGTTTTGGGCAGAGCTAAATACGCTTGAACAAAAACAAGCCTATCAAAATTACTTATTAGCCTATATGCAAGAACAACAAAAACGTGGTCGATTTAATCGTAAAGAACTTGAGTATAAACTTCGCGATGTAAACCAATGGATGCAATACAACAACGTCGTCACCGAAGACAATAAAATTTTAGTGGGCCTGAGCTTTATGTTCTTAGGTGTCTGCTTAGCCAATATTTTAGGTTTACTTTTAGCTAAGTTTTTACGCAGAGCGCCAGAAGTAGGTGTAAGACGCGCATTAGGTGCTAGTAAAAGGCAAATATTTTTACAGCACTTAGTTGAGGTCGCCATGCTTGGCTTTATAGGTGGCATGCTAGGAATTGTACTAGCACAACTTGGCTTAATGGGCGTAGGGCAAAGCTACGACTACTATGAAAACTTAGCGACAATGGATTTAACCATGCTATTGAGCGCCCCATTGATTGCAATTACAACCTGCATTTTGGCTGGTTTGTACCCAGCTTGGCTAGTGTGTAAAACCAACCCTGCCATTTATCTTAAGAGCCAATAAGGAATTTAACAATGTTAGAAATAAAACCTATATTCAACGCCTTATGCCGCTCAAAGGTGGGGGCTGTATTACTGCTAATTCAAATTGCAATCACAACGGCAATAGTCAGTAATGCTGCATTTATCATTCAAGACAGAATTAGCTATTTAAACCAAGAAACGGGCTACCCTGAACAAGATATATTTAAGTTTAATGTAATGACCTTTGGTACTGATATTAACTTAAGTCAGCAGTTTGAGCTTGATGAAAGCATGCTTAGAAAAATGCCAGGCGTGGTCGATGCCGCATTAAGCAGTAGTATTCCACTATCAGGGAGTGGCAGCGCTTCGAGCTTTAATTTAAAACCTGCTCCACAAGAAGGTCTAAGTGTCAGGACCGCTTATTTTTTTATAGATGACCACGCAATTAATACCTACGGCGTTAACTTAATTGCTGGGCGAAACTTTACCGAAGATGAAGTGCTAGTTACAAACGAAATTACACAAAAGCGCACCAACGTCACTATAGTCACTAAAGCCTTACTTGATGAGCTCTACCCTGATGGAGATGGTTTAGGGAAAATAGTTTATTTTGGCGACCTACCACTTAAAATTATTGGCGTGATCGGAAACATGAAAGGCCCGTGGCTCAAAGACAGTAAACCCGATAATCTTGCGTTTATTCCTTATATTAAAGCAGCAAGTTATGCACAAGTTGCCGTTCGTACAGAGCCTGGTCAGCGAGCAGCTGTAATGAAAGAAATAGAAAATGCTATGCTCGAAAATTACAGCAAACGCGTTATTAATAACATTAAAGGACTTGATGAATTAAAAAATGAGTATACCGCTCAAGATCGCCTCATGATGCGCATGCTCATAGTATTAATCACTATTTTAGTGCTTATAACCGCTCTCGGTATTTTTGGCTTAACCTTATTTAATATTAGCAAACGTACTAAGCAAATTGGTACACGCAGAGCACTTGGCGCAAGAAAGTCAGCTATTGTTAGCTACTTTTTAGTAGAAAATGCATTAATTTGTAGCCTAGGTTTAGCCTTAGGTGTAGTAACAGCAATACTGCTTGGGAAAATGTTAATGCAGTATTTTTCTGTAGCTGCACTACCGCCAAGTTATATAGCCGTTACCGCCATTGCCGTATTTTTAATGAGCTTACTTGCGGTATTAGCGCCGGCTAAACGCGCTGCTAATATTTCGCCCAGTATCGCAACTCGCACTATTTAATAATATGTAAATCACTATGCTACACTGCTTAGTAAGGCAGTGTAGCCATTAAAAAATTATAAAAATAACCTATGACTCATAAAATACTCATTGTTGATGATAACCAAGCAGTACTCGACGCACTTTCATTGTTGCTCGAGATCCACGATTTTTCGGTTGTTACTGCAACAAATCCATTTGATGCTTTGCAAATAGTTCGCTATCAACGAATTGAGCTTGTAATTCAAGACATGAACTTTACCAGTGACACCACCTCTGGCGAAGAAGGTAAAGCGTTGTTTTATGAACTACGAGAAATAAACCCACACCTACCTATTATACTTATTACAGCCTGGACCGAACTTGCCACCGCCATTGAGCTTGTAAAAGCAGGTGCTGCTGATTACTTACCAAAACCCTGGGATGATGCAAAACTACTAGTTTGTATCGGTAACTTAATAGAGCTAGGCAGTGCTAAAAAAATAGTGGCGACACATAATCGCCATCAACAAGAACGTGAAGGTACATTTAAAAGCGCAGACCTTGCTGGGCTAATATTTAAAAGTACTGCGATGGAACGACTGGTTACTATGGCGCTTCAAGTGGCTAAATCTGATATATCTGCATTAATTACAGGCCCTAATGGGAGTGGTAAAGAGTGTATTGCGCATATTATTCAAAAAAACTCCCCGCTTGTATCGCAGCCTTTTATTAAGGTAAACGCAGGTGCACTACCGCAAGAACTTATAGAGGCCGAACTTTTTGGCGCTGAAGCCGGAGCATATACGGGGATAACCAAACAACGTATTGGTCGATTTGAAGCAGCTGATGGCGGTACGTTATTTTTAGATGAAATTGGTAATTTACCACTTTCAGGACAAATAAAATTACTACGCGTACTACAAACCGGCGAGTTTGAACGTTTAGGCTCAACACAAACACAAAAAGTAAATGTGCGAGTAATATCGGCTACTAACGAAAACTTACTACAAGCAATTGAACAAGGTCGATTTAGAGAAGACTTATATTATCGCCTTAATGTAATTGAACTCAATGTGCCTGCCCTTAGCGAAAGGCAAGATGATGTTTTAGCACTTATTAGCCATTTTTTACCTCACCGAGAGCTGACTATAAACACAGAGCAAGCACTTCAACATTATAAATGGCCAGGTAACGTTCGAGAGCTAGAAAATGCTTGTAAACGTGTAGCGGTGCTAAAACCAACAGGTGCGCTTACAGTCGATGACTTTGCACTTTCGTCATCGGTTACTGCTCAACAAGAAGCAAAAGCAGAACCGACCAAACAGGAAATAGAACACGCAATGCGCGCTCATCAAGGTGTTATAGCCAAAGTGGCCCGTGAATTTGGGTTAAGCCGACAAGCTCTTTATCGTCGATTACAAAAAATGGGTATTGATTATTAATGCCAAACATTATTAGCCACTTTACCCTAAGCCAAAAGGTTGTGTTAATTTGCGCACTTTGTAGCGCGCTGCCTGTTTTTATTATTGCCGCACTTAGTGGTTTTGATATGTACTACACTCTGTTTTTAATATTACTAACGCTTGCATTTAGCACCTTGCTTTCAAGAGCTCTCACCAAACCAATAAAGCTTGGCATGCAATCGCTCGAAACCGGGTTGCTTAATTTTAAAGATGGTGAGCTCTCCAGCTTACTAGCGTATAAAAGTAATGATGAACTTGGAAAACTATGCCGACTTTATAATCAAACCGCTAAACAGCTTCGCCAAGAAAAACAATGGATTTACCAGCGCGAGTTAATGCTTGATAAAGTATTGCAAAGCTCGCCGCAAGCGTTATTACTGGTCAATGATAATAATACGGTGGTATTTAGTAATTTAATTAGCCGTAGTTTATTTAATAGCGCAACCCGCCTTGAAGGTATGCAGCTAAGTAAGTTACTCGAAAATTCCCCTCTGCAATTAATAGCAGCTATAGAGCACGGTGTTGATGGCCTCTTTAATATAGAAATAGAGAATCAAGACTCGCAAACTTGGCATTTAGCCACCGGAGAGTTTTTACTCAATAACCAAAAGCATCATTTATATATATTTAAACAATTAACCCGTGAGCTTAGTCGCCAAGAAGTTGCCGTGTGGAA
Source organism: Pseudoalteromonas sp. SA25 (assembly GCF_011378705.1). Lineage (NCBI taxonomy): Bacteria > Pseudomonadati > Pseudomonadota > Gammaproteobacteria > Alteromonadales > Pseudoalteromonadaceae > Pseudoalteromonas > Pseudoalteromonas sp. SA25. Next base: position 109,829 of record NZ_WTKV01000011.1, read on the forward strand.
AAAGGTAATACGCATTATCAGCCACGAATTGAATAATTCACTCGGCCCTATGTCGTCCATGTTACACAGCGCACAATTGCTCGCAAATAAAGTTGATGAGCCCCGCCTTGCCCGTGTATTTGCAACTATTGATGAGCGAATTAGTCATTTAACTGAATTTGTACAAGGCTATGGCAAGTTTGCTAAATTACCTCAGCCACAAAAAACACGGATTAACTGGCAAAACACACTCAATAATTTAAAAAATCACTGGCAATTTAGCTACGAAATAAAAAATTCACACAATGAATTACAAGCTGATCAAGCCCAACTCGAGCAGCTGCTCATAAACCTATTAAAAAATTCACACGAGTCAGGCTCCAACTCCAATGAAATACATATTCAGGTCGAATTTGTACCCCAAGCTTGTGTTATAAATGTGAGCGACTGCGGCAAAGGAATGAGCGAGCAAGTAATGGCAAATGCTTTAGTGCCCTTTTATTCTACAAAAAGTACGGGGAGTGGTTTAGGGCTAGCCTTATGCAGAGAAATAGCAGAAGCGCACCAGGGGCATATAAGTTTACATAACAAAATAGAGGGCGGCTTAAACGTACAAGTGAGCCTTCCTTATTCGTAAATTCACAAAAATTAAAAACAACAAAGCCACTTAAAAAGTGGCTTTGTGTTTAAAGAGCTTAATAACCTGATAGCAGGTTGAGTAATAAATTACTCTGCGTCAGCTTCTTTATATTTAGCAGCAGTTTCTGTAATTAACGGCTGTAATTCACCGCGTTGAAACATTTCGATAATAATGTCACAACCACCAACTAATTCGCCATCTACCCATAATTGCGGGAATGTTGGCCAATTTGCGTATGCTGGAAGCTCAGCACGAATGTCTGGATTAAGTAAAATATCAACGTATGCAAATGGTTCACCACATGACATTAACGCTTGCGATGCTTGTGAAGAAAAACCACAATTTGGTAATTTTGGTGACCCTTTCATGAAAAGGATTATTGGGTTTTCTGAAATTTGCTGTTTAATTTTATCAATGGTTTCCATCTACAACCTCAAAGTAACGATAGCTAAATATATTTAGGTCTTGAAAATAACTCATCGTGACCACAAATATATAACTTAAAATGGGCAAATAAAGCCGCAATTGAAATAGTCTTTCGCAATAGCATTGCTGTTTGCTTAAACTTGAGTAAAATACTCAACAATTATAGTAACACTATATTACCGCTTGGTATAGGTAACTGCTCTGTTTCAACAGGCATTACGTATTACCAAATGGACTATCAACCAAAGAAGATGGAGATAAAAAAATGGCATTTGAACTACCGTCACTACCATATGCAATCGACGCACTTGAGCCACATATTTCAAAAGAAACACTAGAGTTTCACCATGGCAAACACCACAACACTTACGTGGTTAAGCTTAATGGTTTAATCCCTGGTACTGAGTTTGAAAACAAATCTCTAGAAGAGATCGTATGTTCATCAGAAGGCGGCGTATTTAACAACGCAGCACAAATCTGGAACCATACTTTTTACTGGAACAGCTTATCTCCAAACGGCGGCGGCGAGCCTACTGGCGCAGTTGCTGATGCAATCAACGCTAAATGGGGTTCTTTTGATGCGTTTAAAGATGCATTAAATGACAAAGCAGTAAATAACTTTGGTTCAAGCTGGACGTGGTTAGTTAAGCTTGCTGATGGTTCACTAGACATCGTTAATACATCTAACGCTGCTACACCATTAACTGATGATGGCGTTACTCCAATCCTTACAGTGGATTTATGGGAACACGCTTACTACATTGATTACCGTAACGTTCGTCCAGATTACCTTAAAGGTTTTTGGTCGCTTGTTAACTGGGAATTCGCGAACGCTAACTTCGCTTAATTAGCCTTTAAACGCTAATGTAAAAAAGACGCTTAGGCGTCTTTTTTTGTTTCTTATTTATCACACCCAAGCGCCTCATCATTTAATAAAACACTTTTAGTAACATGATCTTTTTTCACTTAAATTTTTAATTTTATTGCACAAAAATACAGATTCGTGACTAGACTTTAAAAGGTAAGCACCTTTTTACAGCGGGTTTCGGAGGTTATTATGACGATTTTTGAGCATTACCAAGCACGATACGAAGCGGCACAGGAAGAAGAATACAGTATCGCTGAATTTCTTGAGATTTGTAAAACCGATAAGTCTGCCTACGCCAGCGCACCAGAACGCCTACTCATGGCAATTGGCGAACCAAACATGGTAGATACCGCAACGGATGCACGACTAAGCCGGTTATTTTCTAATAGAGTAGTTGCGCGCTACCCTGCCTTTGCTGATTTTTATGGTATGGAAGACGCCATTGAGCAAATAGTCTCTTATTTAAAACACGCCGCCCAAGGGCTTGAAGAATGCAAACAAGTGCTTTATTTACTTGGACCTGTTGGTGGGGGTAAATCATCCATTGCTGAAAAACTAAAATATTTAATGCAACAAGTGCCTATTTATTCAATTAAAGGCTCACCGGTAAACGACCATCCTCTTGCATTATTTGACCTAATAGAGGACGCTGACGTACTTAAGAAAGAATACGGTATTAAACCGCGCTACTTAAAAACCATTATGTCCCCTTGGGCTGGCAAACGCTTAAAAGAATTCAATGGTGATATTAGCCAGTTTAGAGTGGTTAAGCGCTCCCCCTCAATTTTAAACCAAATAGGGATTGCCAAAACCGAACCAGGAGATGAAAACAACCAAGATATTTCGGCGCTAGTGGGTAAGGTCGATATTCGCCAGCTTGAGCACTTTGCTCAAAACGATCCTGATGCATACGCCTACTCTGGCTCTTTATGTTTAGCTAACCAAGGGCTGATGGAATTTGTAGAAATGTTTAAAGCGCCTATTAAAGTGCTGCACCCTTTACTTACCGCAACCCAAGAAGGTAACTACAACGGCACAGAAGGCATTAGTGCCCTGCCCTTTAATGGCATGATCCTCGCTCACTCTAATGAGTCTGAGTGGCAAACTTTTAAAAACAATAAAAACAACGAAGCATTTTTAGACCGTGTTTATATTGTAAAAGTACCTTACTGCTTACGTGTAACTGAAGAAATTAAAATTTACGACAAATTACTTGAGCACAGCGAGCTATACAACGCGCCATGCGCACCAGGTACACTTAAAACATTGGCGCAATTTACAACGCTATCACGTTTAAAAGAGCCAGAAAATTCAAGCATCTATTCAAAAATGCGGGTATACGATGGCGAAACTCTAAAAGACACCGACCCTAAAGCAAAATCGTATCAAGAGTATCGTGATTACGCAGGTGTTGATGAAGGCATGACGGGGCTATCTACTCGCTTTGCGTTTAAAATTTTATCCCGCGTGTTTAACTTTGATACCACTGAGGTTGCTGCAAATCCGGTGCATTTGTTCTATGTGCTTGAACAACAGATAGAGCGCGAGCAATTTTCGAGTGAAATAGAAGAACGTTATTTAAGCTTTTTAAAAGGCTATTTAATTCCGCAATATGTAGAGTTTATAGGTAAAGAACTGCAAACCGCTTATTTAGAATCGTATTCAGAATACGGACAAAACATTTTTGACCGTTATGTTATTTATGCAGACTTTTGGATACAAGACCAAGAATATCGCGATCCTGATACGGGACAACTATTTGACCGTGAGGCACTTAATGCCGAACTTGAAAAAATAGAAAAGCCAGCAGGTATTTCTAACCCTAAAGATTTCCGTAATGAAATAGTGAACTTTGTATTACGTGCCCGTGCGCATAACAACGGTAAAAACCCACTATGGACAAGCTACGAAAAACTACGCACGGTGATTGAGAAAAAAATGTTCTCTAATACCGAAGATTTACTCCCCGTAATTTCGTTTAATACTAAAACGTCTGCTGAGGATCAGCAAAAGCACGAAGACTTTGTAAACCGTATGGTCGAAAAAGGCTATACACAAAAACAAGTTCGCTTGCTTTCTGAGTGGTATTTACGGGTTAGGAAATCGCAATAACCTTCATAGTCGTAGTATATAGGAGGTCATTATGGCGCATTTTATAGATAGGCGTTTAAACGGCAAAAATAAAAGTACGCTTAATCGCCAGCGCTTTATTAGGCGCTATAAAAAGCAAATTAAAGAAGCAGTTTCAGATGCAATTAACAAACGCAGCGTTACAGATTCAAGCTCTGGTGAGAGTATTTCTATTCCACAACGCGATATCAGCGAACCTACGTTTCATCAAGGGCAAGGCGGGAATAGAGAACAAATTCACCCAGGCAACGATCAATTTTCTACGGGTGATAAAATTGAGCGCCCTAAAGGCGGACAAGGCGGCGGTGCCGGTGAAGGTGACGCCAGCGATTCTGGCGAAGGGCAAGATGAGTTTGTATTTTCGATATCAAAAGATGAATACCTTGATTTACTGTTTGAAGATTTAGAACTTCCTAACTTACAAGAAAACCAACTTGATAAGTTAGTGCAAATGAAAACCCATCGCGCAGGGTTTTGTAGTGATGGTATGCCTAGCAATATTGATATTGTCCGCTCTCTTCAAGGCTCGCTTGCCCGGCGTGTGGCAATGAGTGCAGGTAAAAAACGCCGTTTAAAAGAGCTCGAAGAACAACTTGCTCTGCTGCTTGCTGGTCCACATAACGATAAAGCAGCAATTGCTTTATTACAAAAAGAAATTGCTGCATTAAAAGTGCAAATTAAGTCGGTTCCGTTTATTGATAACTACGATTTACGTTTTCGTAATTACGAAAAGCGCCCTCACCCCACCAGCAAAGCGGTGATGTTTTGTATTATGGATGTGTCAGGCTCAATGGATCAGCCAACAAAAGACATGGCAAAGCGTTTTTATATTTTGCTCTATCAATTTTTAACACGCAGCTATAAAGACATAGAAGTTGTTTATATTCGCCACCACACACAAGCAAAAGAAGTAGACGAGCAAGAGTTTTTTTATTCTCAAGAAACTGGCGGCACTATTGTTTCAAGCGCTCTTAAATTAATGAACGAAATAATAAAAGAGCGTTATCACGCAAACGAGTGGAATGTATACGCCGCACAAGCCTCTGATGGCGATAACTGGGCGGACGACACCCCGCAGTGTGGTGAAATTTTGCGTAATAAGCTCTTAAGCGCAGTACGCTATTTTGCTTATATTGAAATAACCACTCGTGCCCATCAAAGCCTATGGCGCGAATATGAATCTATAACACACAGCCATAATAATTTCGCCATACAGCATATTCAAAGCGTTGAAGATATTTACCCAATTTTTAGGGAGCTATTTAAAAAAGGTCGTCAACAGCAAAACTCTGCATAGCCTAAAGCGAGGTAGCATTATGAAAGACAAACGAATGAGTGATGGCCCAGATTGGACCTTTGATTTATTAGATGAGTACCAAGGTGAAATTGCCCGTGTTGCAGCTCATTACAGGTTAAACACATACCCTAATCAAATTGAAGTGATAACCGCAGAGCAGATGATGGATGCTTATTCAAGCGTTGGCATGCCTATTGGCTACAGCCATTGGTCTTACGGTAAAAAGTTCATTCAAACAGAGCAAAATTATAAGCGCGGACAAATGGGTCTCGCTTACGAAATAGTGATAAATTCAGACCCTTGTATTGCGTACTTAATGGAAGAAAATACCCTACCTATGCAAGCGCTTGTAATGGCACATGCATGTTACGGACATAACTCATTTTTTAAAGGTAACTATCTATTTAAAACCTGGACCGATGCTGGCTCAATTATTGATTACTTGGTATTTGCTAAAAACTACATAAGTCGCTGTGAAGAAAAGCACGGTATTACACAAGTAGAAGCCCTACTCGACTCATGTCATGCATTAATGAATTACGGAGTCGATCGCTACAAACGTCCACAACAAATATCGTTATTTGAAGAACAAAAACGTCAACAAGAGCGTGAAGACTACCTTCAATCGCAAGTAAATGAATTATGGCGGACTATTCCTGAGCAACAGCAAGAAACCAAAAAGAAAGTACGCCATTTCCCTTCTGAACCCCAAGAAAATATTTTGTATTTTATTGAAAAAAATGCCCCATTACTCGACTCTTGGCAACGTGAAGTGATACGTATTGTTCGTAAAATTTCGCAATACTTTTACCCACAAAAACAAACTCAAGTAATGAATGAAGGTTGGGCAACTTTTTGGCATTACAACATCCTTAATCACTTATATGATGAGGGAAAACTCACCGACTCGTTTATGTTAGAATTTTTACAAAGCCATACCAACGTAGTTTATCAGCCACCTTATAACAGTAAGTATTATTCAGGCATTAACCCATATGCTTTAGGCTTTAATATGATGGTTGATATTCGCAGAATATGTGAACACCCAACTGAAGAAGATAAACGTTGGTTCCCTGAATATGCAGGCAGTAATTGGCTAGATACACTGCATTTTGCAATGGAAAACTTTAAAGATGAGAGTTTTATTAGCCAGTTTTTATCGCCTAAGTTAATTCGTGATTTTAAATTATTTACTATTATTGACCATACTAATAATCCCCATTTAGAAATTGGCGCAATACATAACGACAACGGCTATAAAGCTGTAAGAGAAGCGCTCTCAGCGCAGTACAACTTGAGTAATCATGAACCCAACATTCAAGTATATGACGTTGATATTAGAGGTGACCGTTCACTAACCCTACGCTACGTACCTCATAACAACATTCCTTTAGCAAACTCGCACGAGGAAGTACTTAAGCATCTTTACAGATTATGGGGCTTTAAAGTAAAACTAGAGCAAGAGTCAAATTCTGGTGAGGTTTCAATGATTGGTCAATGCCCAATAGATGACTCTAGACACACAACACAATAATGAAGAGCAATAAAATTTTCATACTGATTGGGTTTGCTCAGCAGGTTATAAAAACACTGTATTATTTAACCCTAAATTCTGGATATAAAAAATGACGCTTAAGCGTCATTTTTTATATCTTCGTAGGCTATTACTTTATTTCGCCCTGTATTTTTAGATTGGTACAGTGCTTTATCTGCAGCCTCTATCCAGCGCTCATGATTTTTAAAATCATTACTACTACCAGCCAGCCCTATACTTACCGTCATTGTTATTTCAAAGTGTTTATACTTAACAGGGTTAGTTTCAATCAATACCCTTAAACGCTCAGCAAATACAAAAGCGCCTTCTTTATCTGTATCAAGTAATGTTACTGCAAACTCTTCACCGCCATAACGCCCTGCAACATCAGTTTCGCGCAGCGTCGTACGTAGTAAGTTAGATAAATGACGAAGCGATTCATCACCACAGCTATGGCCATATTCATCATTTATTTTTTTAAAGTGGTCAATATCAAACATTAATAATGTACTACAGCCACCACTTCGCTTAACTCTCAAAAACTCTTGGCGTAGCGTACCTTCCCAGTGTCCACGGTTTGCAAGCTGCGTTAAGCTATCTGTTTGACTTACTTGTTCTAATTTTTTGTTTAACTCTTCAAGCTCTTTTTTATTTACCGCGACATCTGTTACATCATACAAAATAATACAAATATGGCTAACTTCGCCCATCGTATTTGTAAGAGGGATAAATGTCGCATTTTGATACATGTAATCAGCTTTACCAGTAATAGGTCGATAATTTTTAAACCTAAAAATGTATGGCTGCTGCTCCCAAATCGTAAAAGAGCGGTTTTTTAAAACAAAAACCGATTCTGATTTACTTCTAAACCATTTTTCGTCTATTGCTGGAAATAAATCAAATAGGTCTTTATCTTTTACTGCGCTTGGTAGAAGCCCTGAATGGTTTTCCATAAAACCATTCCATACACACACCTTATAATCTCTATCAAGTACTACAAGGCCTACATCAACGGTATTAAACATATCCATAAGCCAATGGATCTCATTCATTTCTAAGTCTGCAGCCATAACTTAATCTTCTAATAGGTAAGCAACTTTATACTTCAAAGTTTTAAGTGAATCTTCAGTAAATAACAGCATGAGGTCGCAATTTATATCATGGTTTTCAATACCGTAACTAATCTCTATAGCAAGGGTGCGTTGCCAACGTGACTTGTTTGATTTAACCAGCTCAGACACATCTCTGTGTTGGCCAAGTACTATTGGGTGCCCTTGGCTAAATGACATATCGAGCTGTTTTGAAAGACCCGTTAAAATAGCGCCTATCAAAATATTACTAATATCCATAAGCAGCTCAAGTTCAATTTTATCGTTTAACTCGCCGTCATAATTCATCAAAGAAGCTATTTCTTTAAAGCTTGAATCATTTAAAAGTAATAGCGCCTCGCCCGAAATGCCACCGCCAATAAAGCCCTGGCACACACCCGATGTAGCTGCATTATTATCTATAGACTGCAGCGCCATATCGAGTTCATTAACTTCCAAAATATTCACATTAGGAATTGGTAGCTCTACAAACACATTAAGAAGACGTGCAAGTAAATCCCCAGCCTGTCCCATAGCAACGTTAGTTAGCTCTTGGTATATATCCCGAACATCAGGGTCGACTTGCTCTCCTAGCGAATGAGAGAGACGCTCACGCATGGCTTTATCTTTAATCCCATGGTGTTCAATTATGCTGGCTAGTTTTTCGGGGGAACATGGTTTTTGAATAAAATCGATAGCACCAAGCTCAAGCACTCTTTGGTGTGCACTTGGTTGTATATCACCAGAGACAACAACAGTGAGAATATTAAGCCCCTGTTCTTTCATAGCGATTAATACTTCATACCCATCCATTTCAGGCATGTTTAAATCGAGAAAAAGTATTTCTGGTTCAATTAACTTTATTTGCTTTATGCAATCAACGCCGTCGAGTGCAAATTCAACTTTAATATCCCAATCTTCAGGTAATGAACGAGCTAGCTGACGCCTAGCTAATTTTGAGTCATCACATATTAGTACCGATGTTGACATATTATCTCTCTGTTTCTAAACCAGTAATGAGCATTAAAATCATTTTATGATGGTTTTTATTTTTATTATTGAAGATATATTTTGTAACTTCATGTTAATCAAAGTTTAGCACAGTTACAATTTTTATATTGCAGAACTAATCCCAACTTCATCAGAGCGGTATAATCTCTTGGTTACTATAGCGCAGTATAATACACTGACGCCCATTGCGTTAATTTAAAAGGAAATACCTTATGTTACGTTCACTTACCTTTGCTTTGAGCGCATTTTGCTCTGTGGCTATTGCAGCCGATTACCCAGAAAACACGCTAGACATAGGAAAAGTATCTGCACAAGGCAAACCAGTCACTTTATTAGGCAAAGGGATCTCTGTTGGAGATAGCGCGCCAAATTTCAAAGTAGTTGATGACAACTTCATCCCTGTAACGCTTGAGGATTACAAAGGCCAAGCTGTATTGATAAGTGTAGTGCCAAGTCTTGATACAGGTATTTGTAGCCTGCAAACTAAGCATTTTAATGAAAAAGTAGCCTCGCAATTTCCAAGTGTTGTAATGCTAACAATTAGTGCTGATTTACCATTTGCTCAAAAGCGTTTTTGCAAAGCTGAAAATATCGATAAAATCACTACGTTATCAGATTCTGTTTGGCGCGATTTTGGCCAAAAATACGGATTGATTATTAAAGATATGGGCTTATTAACGCGAACGGTATTTATTTTAGATGAAAGCCATAACGTCATTTATAAACAATTAGTTAGTAGCCTTTCAACTGAACCAGAATACAACAGCGTAATTGAGAAACTTAAAACGTTGTAAAGCCGATTAAATAGCACTGATTAAGCAATGCTAAACAGCCTTAAAACAAAAAACCGCCAATTGGCGGTTTTTTAATGTGCTTTTATATTTAACCTAAAAGCTCACCAAGTTGTGAACTTACAGCTTCAACAGCTTGTGTACCATCTAGTTTGTGGTATTGAGTATTACCAGCAGCAGCTTCTGCTTGGTAGTAATCAACTAATGGCATAGTTTGCTCGTGATAAATACCTAAACGTTTACGTACTGTTTCTTCAGTATCATCAGCGCGAACAATTAAGTCTTCCCCAGTTTCGTTGTCTTTACCTTCCACTTTTGGTGGATTATATACAATATGGTAAACACGACCAGAACCAGGATGAACGCGACGTCCGCCCATACGTTCAACAATCACTTCGTCAGCCACGTCAAATTCAATAACGTAATCAACCACTACGCCATTTTCTTTCATCGCATCAGCTTGAGGAATTGTGCGTGGGAAGCCATCAAGTAAAAAACCTTTCTCACAATCAGCTTTAGTAATACGCTCTTTTACTAAACCAATAATAATATCGTCAGAAATTAGTTGACCAGCATCCATTACTTTTTTTGCTTCTAAGCCTAATGGCGTGCCCTCTTTAATTGCTGCACGTAACATGTCGCCAGTAGAAATTTGTGGAATACCGTATTTGTCCATTAAAAACTGAGCTTGAGTACCTTTGCCTGCACCCGGCGCGCCCAAAAGAATAATGCGCATATTATTGTCCCCTAGTATGGATATTTATTTTAAAGCCTGAATTCTTCCACAAGCGCCGCCGATACTCAAGCAACTTATACTAATTGATGAGTTGTTGATGTATTTACAGCGCATTAAAAAAGGGAACATACGTTCCCTTTTATTTAAAGTATATAATTTATACTTTTATTAACTAAATAGTTAACTGACTACTTGCTTAGTTCAAGCATTAGTTTGTTTAGGCGAGTAACAAACCCAGTTGGATCTTTAAGTGTACCGCGCTCTGCAAGTAATGCTTGGTCTAATAAAACATGTGACCACTGTGAAAATTTATCTTCATCTTGTTCGTCATTCAAATGCTTAACAAGTTGATGCTCTGGGTTTAGCTCAAACACAGGTTTTGCTTCTGGTGCTGCTTGACCAACAGATTCCATTAGCTTTTGCATTTGTGAGCTCATGTCGTTGTCGTCGCTTACAACACATGCTGGAGAATCTGTTAGGCGGTGCGTAAAGCGCACTTCTTTAACGTCATCACCTAGTGCTGTTTTAATACGCTCAACAAGGCCTGCCATTTCTTTTTCAGACTCTTCTTGTGCTTTTTTAGTTTCTTCGTCGTCCAGCTTACCTAAATCTAAATCACCACGTGTGATTGACTGTAGTTGCTTATCAGCAAATTCAGTTAAGTGGCTCATCATCCACTCGTCAACACGGTCACTTAATAACAATACTTCAATCCCTTTTTTGCGGAAAATCTCTAAATGAGGAGAATTTTTCGCAGAAGTAAATGTATCAGCTACTACATAGTAAATTTTGTCTTGGCCTTCGTTCATACGTTCAACATATTGCTCAAGCGACACATCTTGCGTTTCTGAATCAGTATGAGTAGACGAAAAACGTAGTAGCTTACATACAGCTTCTTTATTTGCCGCATCTTCAGCTGGGCCTTCTTTCATTACTTGGCCAAACTCATTCCAAAATACTTGGTAATCGTCAGCTTTGTTTTTAGCCATACGCTCAAGCATTTTAATAATGCGCGATGTACACCCTTTACGAATAGCTTGCGTTACTTTGTTGTCTTGTAGAATTTCACGAGATACGTTTAGAGGTAAATCGTTTGAATCTAGTAACCCTTTTACAAAGCGAAGGTAGCTTGGCATGAACTGCTCAGCATCATCCATTACAAATACACGTTGTACGTAAAGCTTTAAGCCACTTTGACGTTCACGGTTCCATAAATCAAAAGGTGCTTTTTTAGGGATGTATAAAAGGCTCGTGTATTCAGTTTTACCTTCAACCTTATTATGTGCCCAGCTAAGTGGATCTTCCCAGTCGTGGCTTACGTGCTTGTAAAACTCTTTGTATTCTTCATCAGAAAGCTCTGACTTATCACGCGTCCACAATGCAGTTGCACGGTTAATGCTTTCCCACTCGCCTGGTACTGCTGGAATTTTTTCGCCGTCTTCGCCTTCAGACTCTGGTACTTCTGCTTTAAACATTTGTACAGGTGTTGAAATATGGTCTGAGTATTTTGTAACAATGCCACGTAAGCGGTAATCGTCAGCAAATTCTTTTTCTTCATCACGAAGATGTAAAATAATGTCGGTACCACGGCCTTCTTTTTCAATTTCTTGAAGCGTGTATTCGCCTTCACCTTGAGATTCCCACTCGTAAGCGGTTGTTTCACCCGCTTTACGTGTACGAACAGTTACTAAATCAGCAACAATAAATGCTGAGTAAAAACCAACACCAAATTGACCAATTAATTGTGAATCTTTACTTTGATCACCCGTTAAGTTTTTGAAAAACTCAGCAGTACCCGACTTTGCAATAGTACCCAATGAGCTTATTACTTCATCACGTGTCATACCAATACCATTATCAGAAATGGTAATTGTATTTGCTTCTTTATCAGCACTAATACGAACACGTAAATCGGCATCACCTTGGTAAAGGTCGCCTTGAGATAGCGCTAAAAAGCGTAACTTGTCTGCCGCATCTGATGCGTTTGACACAAGTTCGCGTAAAAATATTTCTTTATTAGAATAAAGAGAATGAATCATTAAGTTTAATAATTGTTTTACTTCTGTTTGAAAGCCTAATGTTTCTTTTTGTGCTGCAGTCATTTATATATCTCCAATTTGCAAAGTGTCTGCGTTATGCACTTAATATGGGGTGAGGTGTTAGAACTTCAAGGGAAAAATCAAAAAAAGGTGAAACGAAAAAATAGAATATCTCGTTTATCTAAAATGGGTGCGGACAATTAATATGAATTTTTTCACCTGTTGTTGGATGTTCAAAATATAAATCGCTGGCATGTAATTGTAAGCGTCCTGCCATGTACTCACTTTGCGCACTTTTATATAAATCACAGCCTAAAATTGGGTGGCCTATAAACTGGCTGTGTATTCGTAATTGATGGGTACGTCCGGTAACGGGCGTAAATTGCACTAAGGTTCTGCACGGCTGTTTAAGCCGCTCAAGCACACTGTATTCACTCACCGCTACTTTGCCCGTCGTTTGGCAAATTTTAACTCGCGGAAAAAGCAGTTTATCTTTTGCTATTGGTGCGGTAATTTCCCCCTCATCAACAGCTAAGCTACCCTCTAACATGGCTACATAACGCTTTTGGATAGTACGCGTCTGAAACTGTTTATTAAGATGCTTTGATGCTTTGGCGTTTAATCCAACAATCATAATGCCCGATGTACCCAAATCTAACCGATGCGGTAACTTAGCCTCAGCAAATGCGGCTGTTAACCCTTTTTGACCATGTACTAAACGGTAATGTACTGAGTCCCAGTTAAGCGGATTCTTACCAGACAAACTTAATAAGCCACTGGGTTTATTGATCAGTAAAATATCATCATCTTGATATAATATTTCAATAAACCCGTCGCACTTAGGCGCTACAAAGTCATCAACAATCATTTGTGACTCTACTGGTGTATCCAATATTGAGTTAGCCATTAAATTAGTCAATATCTTTTGAATGAAGCGCTTTTAAAGCCAATACTTGCTCACGTAAATCGTCTGCTACTACTTTGTCAGCGGCAATCGGGGTACCTACTGCAACCGACACCAAAGACCATTTTAATCGTGGTAATTGCCATTTAGCTTTACGGCTAAACATGCTGCCCCATAAACCACCTAAGTGCACAGGAATAACGGGCACAGGTGAGCGCTCAATAATGCGCTCGATTCCACGGCGAAAAATATCCACTGAGCCGTCACTGGTTAGTTTTCCTTCAGGGAAAATACCAACAAGTTCGCCTTTATTAAGCGCAGCAGCTACTTCGTCAAAGGCTTTTTTAAACGCTTCTGGATTGGTTTTTTCACTGTTAATGGGAATAGCCTTAGCCATTTTAAATAACCAATGTAGGGCCGGCGAATAATAAATAGGGGCAAATACCATAAACCGGATAGGCCTTGGTGATGCGGCTAAAATAAACATCCAATCGACAAAGCTCACGTGATTACACACGACAACCGCAGCGCCTGCATCAGGTATATTACTTTCACCTTTTGTACGCACTCTGTACATACAAATAGCTAAAATATATATAATAAATCGTAAAAAGAACTCTGGTACTTTGGTATAAATATAAACAGATATAAGCAAGTTTAGCCCAGCAAGTAACAGTAGCAACTCTGAAATACTCCACTGAAAAACAGACAGCGTTACAATACTTAAAACAGCACTGCCCACCATAAACAGTGCATTTAATACATTGTTAGCCGCTATAACTCGTGAGCGACTCGACTCTTCAGTACGCTGTTGAATAAGCGCATACAGCGGTACAGTATAAAAACCAGAGCCAATACCAATGCCTGCCATCCATACAAAATGCCACAACATGTCGCCTGTTTTTAATAACTGCTCAAGCGTCAATAATTCAAGGTTTTGAGGTAAATAAGAGCTAATAACGCTCTCTTGGCTCAGTAAGTATAAAAACAAGGTAATTAAAATAGCGCCAAAAGGCACAATTCCTAATTCTATTCGAGAGCGAGAAAGCTTTTCACATAATAACGAACCAATAGCAATACTTAGTGAAAACACAACAAGCGCGCTAGTTACAACCAGTTCATCGCCGCCCATTGTGTGTTTTACATAATTTGGTAGGGACGTTAAAATAATTGCGCCAATTAACCAAAACCAACTGATCCCGAGGACTGATTTACCAACCGATTCTGTTTGCGAATTAAGTGCTGAAAATACGTTTTTCGTGGATGAAAATATATTATAGGTAAATTTTAAGTTAGGCTCGTTTGCCTCACTAGTGGGTATAAAGCGACTGCTCACATAACCCATAACAGCCAGTACTAATACGGCAATACTTATAAGCGTAGGCCCTACTGATTGAGTAATATAATAGGTGCCAAAAATTGTACCCATTAGTATCGCTACAAACGTGCCTGATTCAACCAAGCCATTCGCTTTTGTTAATTCGTTAGGGGCTACGTGCTGCGGTAAAATAGAGTATTTTAATGGACCAAAAAACGTACTTTGTACGCCCATTAAAAATACGGTAGCTAACATCAGCCAAACATACTGCGTTAAAATAGAGACAGCCCCTACAACCATAATAGGGATTTCACATAGCTTTACGATTCTGATTAGTTTGGATTTTTCTGTTTTTTCAGCTAACTGCCCCGCTATCCCTGAAAATAAAAAGAAAGGTAGGATAAATAACCCAGCAGCAATATTTGAATAAAGTGCGCCATCAGCAAGCGTTGCAGCCTGAAATATCAATAGAATAAGCACTGATTGCTTATACACGTTATCGTTTATCGCTGAGAAAAACTGCGTAATAAAAAGCGGTAAAAAACGCTTACTACCCAGTAATGTACCTTGGTAGGGTTGATTATCTTTCATTGTATTCCTTACTAATTAGAGACATAGCCCAAAAATATATTATACCAATTTGTTTAATTAAATGATCTATTTTGAGGGCGGAAAAACGTGTTGATAGCTAGGCAAAAAATTCACTATTTAGTTGTTCTAAATGGGAATTTTTTAACGCAGGTAGCGACACGTTTAGCCCCGCAAAATGATTAAGTATTATTGCGGATTGGTATTTGATTGTTTCTAAGCTTACCTTAAAAACAAAAAAGCCTACATGATTTAATCATGCAGGCCTTTATAATATCTTTTCAAATAGTAACTTAGAGTTAGTCTTGTGTAACTAAACGCCTGCCGCTAAAAGCATGCATAAGCGTTCTACCATCTACTAAATCAAGTTCGCCCCCCACAGGAATACCGTGAGCAATACGCGAAGCACCTACTTTATATTTATGACAAAGCTGAGCAATATAATGAGCTGTAGTATCGCCTTCAACGGTAGGGTTAGTCGCTAAAATAACCTCATTAATACCGCCTTGAGCAAGTTTTTGCTCTAAAACGTCTAAGCCAATTTCTTTAGGGCCGATACCGTCAATTGGCGATAAATGACCCATTAAAACAAAGTATAGCCCTAAATACTGACCTGTTTGCTCAATGGCAAGCACATCAGTAGGCGATTCAACAACACATAATATGCCGCTGTCTTGGCGTTTTGTACTTAAACAAATATCGCACTGAGCTTGTTCGCAAAAAGTACGACAAGACTGACAATGCCCTATGGCTGTCATTGCTTTAGTCAATGCATTGCCCAGCTGAGTGCCTCCCTTTCGGTCGCGCTCAAGCAAGTGAAAAGCAATACGTTGCGCCGACTTTGGACCAATGCCCGGTTGACAGCGCAGTGCTTCTATAAGTTGATTTAAACTATCTGAAAGTTGCATTATTTACTTAAAACGGCATTTTCATACCTGGTGGTAATTGCATACCGCCAGTTACTTTACCCATGCGCTCTTGTGTTTCTTCTGCAACACGGCGTACAGCATCGTTACATGCTGCTGCAAGTAAGTCTTCAATCATGTCTTTGTCGTCTTCCATAAGGCTTTCATCAAGCTGAACACGACGTACATTGTGGTTACCAAGCATGGTTACTTTAACTAAACCGGCACCGGCTTCGCCAACAACTTCTAATGTTGCGATTTCGTCTTGGGCTTTTTGCATGCGATCTTGCATTTGCTGCGCTTGCTTCATCATGTTGCCCATTCCACCTTTAAACATAACTTTCTCTCTTTCTTTTAATACATTAATTAACATGAACATAAGGGCGATTGTAAGTAATTACAATGCCTGAATACTGTTTTCGTCAATTTCGGCGCTAAATACTTGCTGAAATTGTACTATGTTTTCATCAGATGTGATCACATCGATTGCTTGTTGATGACGACCTGCATCAATTTTTTGCTGAATAAGATAAGGAGAGTCAATAACTCCCTTAGCAAAATTAATACTTAACGACACGTTATGCTCATAAATACTCGACAATGCGGCATCTAATCTTTGGCGAAGCATCGGTGTATCTAAATGCTTTTGTGATTCATCAACGTCTATATGTAAACTGTTGCCTTGCTTGGTAAATATTGAATGCAATGCAAATTGGCGCATACGACCACCCAGTCCCATACGTTTAATTAAATAAGCCCATTCATCTTGTTGATGTGCAAATCTAATTTCACTAATTGGGCTTTGAAAATCATCAGGGGCAGGAATACTTACTTCCTCTGGCACTATTTCAGGCGCTTTTTGAGGGTTTATTTGCTCAAGTAATTCTGGCGCAAGATTTTCAGTAATTGTTTGGTGCTTTGCTTTAAAATCAATCTTACTAGCTGGCTTTATGTTGGAGTGATTATGTGCCTGGGTTTGGCCCCCTGTTACTGGGAGCTCATGCTTTTTTTCACTCTCACCTTCGCTATCAGTTGCCCAAGGAGGGATATCGCCAGACGCAGTACTTGAAGGGCTATTAAGCTCACTTGCACTTGTATCTGCATTACCTTGATGAACACTTTGGGCTTTAGGCATTCTTGGATGCTGTTCTGGCTTTTTAGCAGGCGCTTGGCTTGGCTGCACTGCTGCATTATTTGCAGATGTACTTGTACTCTTGCCTGATAACCTACCCGCACCCGATATGTTTCTGTCACGTAAAATACGAGCAATGGCAGATTGCGCCTGCGCTTCTTGCTCAGCTATTGGCGTACTTGCATTGTGATTTGCTAAGGGCTCTGGTGAAGACTCTGAGTTTGCAGTAGGTACAGGTTTAAAACCCTGATCTACAGCGCTACTCATTATATCGTCAAACTGCGAAGCTAACGTTTGCTCAGCATCACTATGTTGCATGTAAGCTTCATCTTCACTTTGGCGCTGGGCTTGAGCATCCGAAACAACATTGGTTTGTGGTTGTTCATTAGCTGAAGCCTGTTGTTCAAAAGCGTTTTCACTTTGTTGAACCGGTTGCTCTACTGCAACTTGGGCAGGCTCATTATTACTTTGTACGACATCATTATTCGATGTCTGAGCAGCAACATTTGGTAAAGGCCCTATCTCAAGGGATTTAGGCTGCTCTGTATTGCTAACTGGCTTAGTATTATTTACAGGGGCACTACTTTGGCTAGCTACAGTGTTTTGCGATGTTTTATTTTTATTTAATATATCTCGCAGTGCTTTTGCGCGGCCTTGTTTATTTGGGGCCGGCTCTTCGTTTACTGTGTGTACAGTTTGTTGAGCGTCTGTAGGCTTAAATGCTAATAATCTTAGCATTACCATTTCAAAACCTAAGCGAGGTTCTGGTGCCCATTGTAAATCTTTTTTACCATTTAACAGTAACTGATAATAAACTTGAATTTGTTGTGGGCTCGTATGCTGTGCAACATGAGCAATATAATCTACATTTGTTTCATCTAGCCCTGCCGCTTCTGGCACTAACTGGGTTAGTTGAGTCAAATGCGTAAGTGCAATTAAATCATCAAGTAATGCCACATAATTAGGATTACGACTTGCCACCTGCGCAATCTCATCCATTAGCGCAGCGCCATCTTGTGCAAGTAATGCTGCAAGCAAGCTTTGGCTATAATGAGTATCCATTAAACCAAGCATAGTTTGTACTGCTTGATTATTAATGTCACCATTTGTTTGCGCAATAGCTTGGTCGGTTAAGCTAAGCGCATCACGCATACTGCCATCAGCGGCTTTTGAAATAATGCTAAGTGCATCGGTATCAAAGCTAAGCTGCTCTTGAGTAAGTACGTGTTCAAGCTGTGTTTTAATTTCACTTTGCGATAAGGCGTTTAAATTAAATTGCAAACAGCGAGATAAAATAGTAACTGGTAGTTTTTGAGGATCGGTCGTAGCCAATAAAAATTTCACATGCTCTGGTGGCTCTTCAAGCGTTTTCAAAAGCGCATTAAAGCTGTGCTTAGAAAGCATGTGAACTTCATCGATTAGGTATACTTTATAACGTCCACGTGTTGGTGCATATTGAACGTTATCGAGTATTTCGCGGGTGTCTTCTACTTTTGTACGAGAAGCCGCATCTATTTCGAGTAAGTCAATGTAGCGCCCTGCTTCTATATCTAAACAGCTGCTACATTGGCCACACGGATTTGCAGATATACCTTCGTCGCAATTTAAGCTTTTAGCAAAAATACGCGCAATAGTAGTTTTACCTACACCGCGGGTTCCAGTGAATAAATAAGCGTGATGCAGTCTATTTTGTGTAAGCGCATTTACAAGCGCTTGCTTAACATGAGACTGCCCAACCAATTCATGAAAGGTTTGAGGACGCCATTTTCTCGCTAGAACCTGATAACTCATCGATTACTCGCCTTCGAATTCAACCAATTTTAGGATTTTAATACCCATTTTTTTGATGCGCTGCTCGCCACCAAGTTCTGGTAGTGATACAACAAATGCAGCATCTGTGGCTTCGCCACCTAGTTTATGAACTAATTTAGCTGTGGCTTCAATTGTGCCGCCAGTTGCTAATAAGTCATCAACTAATAATACTTTATCGCCAGGTACAATTGCATCAACATGCAGCTCTAGCGTGTCTTCACCGTACTCAAGTAAGTAATCTTGACGAATAACTTCGCGTGGTAACTTACCTGGTTTACGAACTGGAATAAACGGAATGCCTAATGCGTAAGACAGTGGCGCACCAAAAATAAAGCCACGTGATTCTGTGCCAATTATTTTAGTAAAACCCTGATCTTTATATTCTGCGATAAACGCGTCAATAGTTGCTTTAAAGGCTTCTGGATTTGCCATTAAAGTGGTTACATCGCGAAACATGATGCCCGGCTTTGGATAATCAGCAATTGTAGTTATGCTGTTTTTGATAATTGCTGGTGTTACTTGAGTCATAATTTTAACTGCTCAATTGTTTATATTACAAAGCAGGTGATTATAACCTTAACTAACCTTTAATTGCGAGTTTGGCGTTACTATAAAAGAAGTATTAACTATGGGGGGGTAATTAAAATAAAGTGGTTCAAGGCTGAAGTAAGCAACAGCCTTAATAAACGCTATGCATTTTAAGTTAAGCTAGTGATCCAGCCTAATATTGCATTTAAACAACCAATCCCTGCAAATACAGCTAAGAAAGCAAGAAAATAAGTAGCGTTGAACGGATCTTTAAAGTCTTTATCATCTGACATTGGTACAACCTTTTATTAAGCACGACAAATAAGGCTGCCATAATAGACGATGTAAAATCATCAATAAAGACCTTAATCTTGATTTTTTGTCACAATTACACCGCGTTCAACCATTGCATTGAGGGTAACCAATGCGCCTTGAGCAATTTGCTCTGCATTAAACTGTGGTGCATGAGCGAATACCTGTTGGCAAACGTCGTCAAATGTCGCTCCATCACTTGCCTCAATAATTGATAGTAACAAAGCAGTCATCGCATTCGTAGCCAGAAATTGAACGTCATCATCTTCATCTCTGTATACAACAAAATAATTAGGCTGAGGTGATGGCTCTTTTGGTTTAAAGCGATTGCTAATATTTTGAACCGGAAATTGATAACTTAAATTTCTTGCCGTTTTCGATAAATACAAAGCAGAACTAGTAAGCGCTGTTGTTTGTAATTTTTGCTCTTGCTCATCTTCGTGTGCAATCGATACATCTAGCTCTACCCATTCATAATGTGCAAGTTCTAGCATAAACACGGGATCGTATCTTTTCATTTTATAATCACTTGATAAGTAATTAATAAACTCCCCTGCTATATCTAAAAAGTACGGCGAATGACAATCATATTCGCTAAAAAATTGGCGTACAAGGACCAGCCATTGCTTGTCTGTATATAAGGTTTTTAATACAGGAAAACCTGATGATATAAAACCTTCAATGTTATTAAAAAATAGGTCGCGATAAATGGCCATACGCCTGTCTTCGATACCGCTGGGCTTTTTATTTTTTTTAGGCTCGCGAATATGCGCCATAAATTCGTTTTGTATTTCAATAAAGCTCATAACCAGGCACTCTTTTAATATTTATAAAGGCTTATATTAAGCTCGTTGTTTTGAAACCGTTGAAGTAATGTGTTTAGCTTGTAGCTCATGAATTATATCTAACTCTTTGGTTAAAATATTCATGGTAGGGATATTAAAATCGCGCTCAAGCAAGGTTGGAAATACGCCATGCACTTCATATGCTTTATCCAGTAGCTCCCACACAGGATCAATGACATCAGCACCATGTGTATCAACTATTAAGTCATCAGCCTCATTATAATGGCCTGCAACGTGCCCATAGGCAATACGATTAGAAGGCAGCCCAGTTAAAAACGATTGTGCGTTATAGCCATGATTAATCGAATTCACATAAATGTTATTCACATCCAGTAAAAGCTTGCAGTCTGCCTGCTCTAAAATGGTATTTGTAAATTCGAGCTCTGATAATTGCTGTCCAGGAGCGCCATAATAGGAAACATTTTCTATCGCAATTTGCTGCTCAAGTATGTCTTGTACTTGTTTAATGCGAGGCACAACATGTGCTATAGCATCTTGTGTAAACGGAATAGGCATTAAGTCATACATATGGCCTGTACCAGAGCAGTAACTTAAGTGCTCACTGAAAATTTTTATATTGTGCTCTTCAAAAAAAACTTTTAAAGATTTAACAAATTCAACATCCAGTGGTTCGGGTGAACCGATAGACAGTGATAATCCATGACACACAAAATTATTTGCATCTGTTAATGTTCTAAATTGCTTTTTAAAACGTCCACCTAGTTTTAACCAGTTCTCTGGGGCAACTTCCAAAAAATCGACTTGATTAGGTACGTGTTCAAGCAGTTCATCAAGCATTTCTCGTCGTAGGCCAAGGCCCACCATCCCGAAATCTGTACTCTGGATTTGTGTCATAACTACCTCTAACTTATCAAAAAAGGGCCTTAAGGCCCTTTTAGCATAACTTATTTAGAATAAGATATTAACGACCGCCACATTTACCTTCGCCGCACTTACCTTCTTTTTTAGTTTTTTTAGCATCGCCGCCGCATTTACCTTCACCACATTTGCCTTCTGTTTTAGCTTTTGCATCTTTTGCATCGCCGCCACATTTACCTTCACCACACTTGCCTTCTGTTTTAGCTTTTGCATCTTTTGCGTCGCCGCCACATTTACCTTCACCACACTTCCCTTCTGTTTTAGCTTTTGCATCTTTTGCATCGCCACCACATTTACCTTCACCACACTTGCCTTCTGTTTTAGCTTTTGCATCTTTTGCATCGCCGCCACATTTACCTTCGCCGCACTTACCTTCTGTTTTAGCTTTTGCATCTTTAGCATCGCCGCCACATTTACCTTCACCACACTTACCTTCTTTAGCGTCTAGTTGGTAACCTGTCACTAATTGTTGAAACTCAAATGGGTTGGCTTGTACATCTGCAGATACAAAGCTTGCAGAGCCAACAACTACTGCACCTAAAGTTAACGCGATTGTATTTTTTTTAACTGTATTCATTTTGTGACTCTCTTTAATCAAGTATTGTAAATCTCAGCAATAAAAATGTATTTTAAATTGCTTGTATGCTTAAGTAGACCTGTACAAGAATAAAAACTTTCATTTATTTTCATAATATTTACTTTTGCGGTTTCTACATTAAATATGGTTGGTAATTACAGATTTATCAATGTGTGATTTACAGGTAAACTATGCGTCCAGTTTTTTATCAAAATTAATCACCTTATGAAACTTGTTTTAGCACCTATGGAAGGTGTCGTTGATTTTAAAATGCGCCAATTACTCACAGACATTGGTGGGTTCGATTTGTGCGTTACCGAGTTTGTAAGAGTGGTTGAAACATGCTTACCTGATAAAGTTTTTCATCGATTTTGCCCTGAACTACATAATAATGGATTTACGCGAGCAGGTACTCCTGTGCGTGTTCAATTACTCGGCCAAGAAGCAAATCCGTTAGCCGAAAATGCAGTAAGAGCAATTGCTTTAGGATCTCATGGGGTCGACCTTAACTTTGGTTGCCCAGCAAAAACCGTTAATCGTAGTCGAGGGGGTGCTGTACTGCTTAAAGATCCTGACCACATGTATACGATTATTAAAGCAGTCCGAGATGCTGTAGATGATAAACATGAAGTAAGTGCAAAAATTCGCTTAGGCTTTGATGACGACAGTAACAGCCAAGAAATTGTTGATGCTGTGGTAAGCGCAGGCGCAAATAGTGTAGCTATACACGCCAGAACCAAACGTGATGGTTATAACCCGCCAGCTTATTGGGAAAAAATTCCACCAATAATAAAAGATAAAAATATTGCCGTTGTTGCCAATGGTGAGATTTGGCAAGTTGAGGACGCAATGCTTTGCCAAAAACGAAGTGGATGTACTGATTTGATGCTTGGTCGTGGCGCCCTTTCGCACCCTGATTTAGCAAAAAAAATTAAAGCTCATGTAAATAATGAACAATATGATGGCCTTCAATGGGAGCATATTATTTATCACTTAATCCACTCTGCTATTCATCAAGACCCTGCAAAAGATGAAAAGTATTTTGCTTCTCGTACAAAGCAATGGCTAGGTTACCTTAAACGCCAATACCCGCAAGCGGTCGATTTATTTGATGAAATCAGGCGTTTAAAAAGTAAAGAAGATGTGGCAAGCGTATTAAATAAATACGCCAAAGCACCGCAACTTGATTCAAATCATAACGGCTAACCTAAAGCCTCTAGATAATATCAGTATAACGTGAAGCCAATTTAATAAGGTTGTACTGATAATGCATCATCAAAAAAGACTAAACGATGAAATAGCACAAATTAAATTAAATATATTAACTATGCTTTCTAAATCAGCCTACCCTACACATCAGCATTTAATACAAATTTTAGATAATACAGCAAACAATGAATGGTTAGACTGTGCAGCAGAGAAGCTAGGTCCTGAGTATGCGTTTTTGATCAGTCGCATGACTAAATTAGAAGCGGCGGTCAGCCAAATAGAAATTGGGCAATATGGCTACTGCTGCGACTGTGAAGAAAAAATACCAGCCAAATCACTTGAACTAGACCCCGCAACCCAACGGTGTACAAAGTGCGCACAATAAGCGCACTTTCAAATCATTATATAATTTGTTGTATAAAGCTAAATGATTGCCCTGGGTAGAGTATTATATCTTCAACTAAATATTGAGCCTCTTCTTGGGTGATTTCTAAGCGTTTTATAAGGTTTACCTTCGCCTGTGGCAAAGTCCACGCATGGTAATGAATGCCAATATCTGATTCCATCATTGCAAGCATCAATGTTTTATCTTTATCAGACATGTTCATATTGCTCGCCATTACAGGTAAGTCTTGATAATCAGCCTGCCAATCAAGCCCTTCAATTAATTTTTCATCCGATAGATACTGCACTAAAAACGATTTTTTATGAGAAATAGACAATTTACTATCGAATGCAACACGATCTAATACTTTTATATTTTCATTTAAAATAGTAACCCACTCTAGCGGTGAATGTACTTCGCCACTAAAGTAATTTAGTTTGCTCTGATACCACTGTGACCCATTTGGCAGGCCTCTCAGACCAACACTACCTCTAGGCTTGTAACTAGCTAAATAATCGCTAAAAGCTCTTATATGACTCTTAAGCGCTGGTTGAACGTCATTACTACCTATCGCACTCAATACATAGCTTTGTAGTAGTGTGAGCTCAATTTTATTCAGCTTTAAATTGCTTTGTTTAGCACTGTCTAGCGTATCTTGGGTTAACTTAAGCCAAGTAATAATATTATCCGGCGTACTTTTTGACCCCTCAAAAGCAAGCATGTTTTTTAATACGTCTACTTGAGCCGGCCAATTAAAATAGCGCTCAGGAAAGCGCTCTGCAATAACCAAGTAGTTTACTTGTGCAATTTGATTGAGATTAAGCTCCATACCCATTAGGTTCTGATAAATAGTATGACGTTTAACTAAATACGCATCAGAAAAGACCAATTGCTCTTTAGTAATCCTATCGATTTTTTTAGCGTCTGGTTGTACAAGTGCCATGTTTAAAGTTTTTAAAGCAACTTGTGCGTCTTCAAATGACTCATAAGGTTGAGGCTGCTTTGAACATGCAGCTAAAAATAAGCACAGTAGTAATGAAAAAGAGAGCTTTTTATACATAGTAGTTCCAATAAAAAAAGCCCCAGAGGGGCTTTTTATAAGTTGCTTTAGCTAATTAAAATTAAATTTTAACACCGTTGCGAGCGGCTTTATCTTTAATATATGTAGACCAACCTTTTGCAAACTTACGTGTGCGAGGGTCATCCATAGCTTTAGTAATTGCAGCATATGCTTGCTTATACTTACCTTGATAGTAATACGCTTCAGCTAAATCTGAATAAATAGTACCTTTTTTGTCAGAGCCAAGCTCTAATGCTTTGTTCAAACGAACAACAGCAGCACTGAATTTCTCAGATTGTAAAAGTAATGAACCAGCTTTACGGTAAAGTTCAGCGTCGTCATCAAATTTAGCAGCTTCTTCGTAGTACTTAGCAGCTTTTTCTAGATCTTTAGAGCGATGATAATTACTAGCAATCGCGTTAATATTCTGCTTTGTACGTTTTACTTTTTCACTCTTAATCGCCTTTTCTAGCGTTACAGCTGCTCTAAAAGGGATCTCGTTTAGAGAATAAAAGTTAGATAAGACTTTATAATCAACTTCATTTTCAAAGTAACCGTTCTTGTAAGCAACTTCCATCGTTGCTAAACCTTTAGAATAATCCTCAGTTTGTAGGTAATATTTACCTAAACCAATCCAAGCTTTTTTATCATCAGGCCATACACGAACAATCTCTTCGCCAACTTTAACCATACTTGCATAATCTTTAAGTTCAAAGTATGCAGCTAGTTTTAGTTGGAAAGGGCCTTTATTTGGCTCTTTTTGAAGTTTAATTGCCTTATCAGCTGGTTCAAAAACATCACGAAACTGCTCTAACTGGAAATTAGCTTGGGCAATACGTGTGTAAACCGTAGGGTCTTCTTGGCCAGTGAAGTCCATCCAAGCTACATAAGCTTTTTTGGCTTCTTGATACTTTTCAGTACCGGCGTATAAATCGCCTAACAGTTTTAGAGTTTGTTCTTGATCAGCAAAGTTTAAAACATCAGGGGCAACTGCTTGTTTAGAATATTTAATTGCTTCGTCATACTTTTCTTTTTGCGCGTACATGCTACCTAAGTAACGATTTACAGTCGCTTTATCAAAGTCATTCGAAGCATCAATCTCTCTAAGCAAAACAATTGCTTCATCAACTTTTTCTTCATTGTACAAGTCAAATGCTTTAATTACCTTTTTACCAGTACGCTCGCCCATGATTTTAGTTTTTGCTTTTTTACGCTCTTCAATTTTTGCGTAATCTGGCGCTGCTAAAACAGATGCACTTAAAGTAGCACCAGTCACAGACATAAGAATCGCAAGAGCAGTTACTTTAGAAAAATTTCTCATTACTCGCCTCCTTAGTTGCCTTGGTTAAGTTTAAAGTCTAATTGAACTTGTAAACCTGGTTGTTTCTGTGGTTTTCCGTCAATGATCTTAGGACGGTACTTCCATTTACGCAATGCGCGTTTAGCTTCACGGTCAAAGATACGTTTCGGATCTGCGTCAATTACTTCAACGTCAGTTACTCCACCTAACTCATCAATTGTGAATGAAAGTTGTACCCAACCTTCTTTGCCATCACGTGCTGCTTGCGTTGGATATTTTGGTTCTATACGAACGATAGGTGTCGCATCACCATCTCGTCCAAATGCACCAGGACCACTTAATCCACCAGCTGAACTACCTATATCGATACTACCCATATTAAATGACATAGCACCAGGATTAGGGTTATTATTTTCCGGCTGTGGCGGCTGCGGTTTAGGCGGCTGCTTTGGCGGTGGTGGAGGAGGAGGCGGTACACGCTTCCTCTCCTGCACCTTAGATTCAGGCGGATTCGTCATTATTTCGACTATGATCTGCTCTTTTTGTTCCGTATTACGGTCAGCCCCACCAGAGATGAGGAAGGCCATGAAGTAGAACAAGCCGAAAGTAACTGCCCCACCTGCAATCAGTGAAAACAGAAAACGAATCATTACTGATCTCCAGCTATTGAAATTCTAAGGTTGTCACCCGTCGCTTTAATCTGGTCCATAACTTTAACCACTGTGCCGTGTTTAGCTTCTTTATCAGCTTGTATAATCACAACTTCAGTAGGTTGTTCTGCTAATAAACTTTCGATTTTTGCTGAAATACGTTCAACATCAATTTGTTGTTTATCAACCCAGATTTCGCCGTTACTACGAATAGCAATAAAAATGTTAGCATTTTTTTGCTTAGTAGCTTGGGCAGCTTTTGGTTTATTGACCTCGATACCAGCCTCTTTAACGAACGATGTAGTTACGATAAAGAAAATAAGCATGATAAATACGATGTCAAGCATTGGCGTCATATCAACCGCTGCTTCTTCTTCTTCACGAAAACGTTGTTTACGTGCCATATTTAATTCTCTCTCTAGTGATGAGGCATACTATCAATAAGTTTGGCTTTCACCATTTTAGCTTTTGTCTCAAGACGTGAGCTAAAAAATACTCCAGATAGTGCCGCAACCATTCCAGCCATTGTTGGGATTGTTGCCATTGAAATACCTGATGCCATTAAGCGTGCATTACCCGTACCCTGGTTGGCCATGGTTTCAAAAACCGAGATCATACCAGTAACAGTACCAAGTAAGCCTATTAAAGGACAAACAGCTACTAATGTCTTAATCAACAACATACGCTGATCTAATTTTTCAGACGCTTCAGAAATCCATGCTTCACGGATTCTGTGTGCGTACCAAGACGTAGTGTCTTGGCGGGCATCCCACTTTGCTACAATTTCTTTCGCTGTGCGAGGAAACTCTGCAAGTAGAAACCAATAGCGCTCAATCATTAAAACCCACATCAGAAAGAGTGCTATCGCGACCACGTATAAAACCTGGCCGCCTGTGCCAACAAAATCCCTGATAGATTCCCATATCTCCATCAGGACTAGCATTAGGCTTTCTCCTTCTCCGCGTGAGTAGCAACGATACCCGCGCTTTGCTCATCAAGGATGTGTAATACCGACTTACTACGACCAGCTACAAGAGCATGAAGTAGAATTAGTGGTAATGCAGCAATTAGACCTAGCGCTGTAGTTACAAGTGCTAGAGAGATGTTACCTGCCATGATCTTCGGATCACCCGTACCGAACAATGTGATTGTTTGGAACGTTAAGATCATACCGATTACTGTACCTAGTAGACCTAGTAACGGTGCGATTGCAGCAAGAATCTTAATTATGTTGATACCAGCTTCGATGCGTGGCGTTTCACGTAGAATCGCTTCATCAAGTTTAAGCTCAAGGTTTTCAACATCTTGGTTCTTGTTGTCATGGTACACTTTAAGAATACGACCCAGTGGGTTATTTGTATTCGGTGTAGCAACATTTTTAAGCTGGCTCTTAATCTTACTAGTAGTAAGTGTAAGGTCAACAAAGCGAATTAGAGTAATTAGCATACCTAAAGCTAGTAAAGCTGTAATGATATAACCAACTACGCCACCTTGATGGAAGTATTCCATAAGTGTCGCTTTTTGAGTGTTGATACGTAAGATAGCACCACGAGTCGGATCGATATAAACACCAGCGTAGTTATCTGGTGATGTATTTTCAAGATCAGTGATACCGTCTAAAATATAGCTATCAGGCTGTTTACCTAGAGGCTGAATAGACTTAGTTTCTGGTGAATAAATTAAGTAACCATCGTCTGTAACTAAGTTAAAGTTACCGATACGCGTTACTTTCTTCATTGACGGGTTACCGTCAAGACCAGCAACTTCAGTTTCAAAAGTTGAAACTTTAGCTGATTCAGTCATTTCTGTTTGAAGTGAAATCCAAAGTTCTTCAAGTTCGCGAACTGTAGGAAGTTCTTTAGCAGCAGCTAATGAACGTAAGATTTCAGCACGGCCAGGTTTCTCAGCACTAACTAGTGATGCTTCGATAGAACCGATAGCGTCTTGAGCTGCACGACGTACAACACCAAACATCTCACCCAAAGTACCTTGAGCACTTTGAAGAGCTGCTTCTTTTTCAGCTAACGTGTTTTCATTTTGTGCATATTGCTTAGTTAAGCTTTCACCACGAGACTTCTCAGAAGCAAGTTGGCTTTTAGCTTTATTAAGTAAAGATTGCTTGTCAGCACGATCTGATAAGAACTCTTGTTCACGTTTCTTATCGATTTTACCTTCAGAGATACGCTCTTGCTTTACTTGCTCAAGTATTTTATCTAGAGCTCCAGTATTTGCATGTGCATTTAACGCGGTACCTGCAGAAACAGTTAGTACTGCGGCAACAGCAAAACCTTTAAATAGTTTCTTCATTATTGATTACTCCGCGCCAAAGATAGGTAGTTTAACAAGTTCTAATGTCGCTTGCTTACGCGCCATACGAATAACTTCTTTAACAGGTTTTAGGTATTCTTCACCTAATTTTTTCCACTGTTTAGTGTTGTTATCCCACACCCAAGCATGTTTCAAGTCAAAAGACTGAGCAACGTAAGTAATACGACCTAACTGACCGATATCAACGTTAATACTTTTGCCATCAACTTCTAGTGTACCTTGTGAAGCAGATACAAGTGAGCTGTATGCTGTTTCAATAGTGTAAGCTTCAAGTACTTGACGGAATTTTTCAGACGTCGTTACAGACGCAGAAACCATGATTTCACGTAGTCTTTCAACACGTCCTAAACGCGTCTCTAGATTAAATGGAACGTCCGCTTTGATGAATTGCTCAAGCGTATCGATCATGCGATACATCAAAGGCACAACGTTTTGTTTCGTGTTATCAATCGTAGCGATTTGACGATCAAACGATTCAATAGACGCGTTTTGGCTATCAACCAAGCGCGACACGTGATCGTTATACACTTTCATAAGTTCAGTCTCATCAACAACGCTACGGTACTCAGCGATTAGCTCCTGAGTTTGACCATATACATTGTCAATTTTAGTTTGAGACTTAACCGCAGCCTTTTGAATTTGTTGACCTGCTTTTTGCACGTCATTCAAAGGATCTGCAATCACATTGCTGCTTGCAAATGCAAATGCGCCAACCAACGCAGTTGCTACAAGACTCTTTCTGATTTTAACAGACATAGTTCCCAACCAATTAAGTAATGTTACTTTTATAATTTAATTATCCTCCGAAGAGAACAACCCTGATATCTTTTAATAGATATCAACCTTCCAATAATGCTAAATGCAATTAGCGCTGTCAACTTGATGTTTACTAATCTCTGCAAATAAATAGCTAAGTTAATGCTTAAACAAAAGTACTAGCACACAACTGTTAACATTATTGCAACTAAGCTTTTGCTTAATATTTCGATTAAAGCCTTTTGAGGGGTGTATTTATTCGCATTGTACTGACATAAAACAACATTATTGCAACATTTAGCCAAAGCTGAATTCGCACTGAAAAAAAACAAAAAAAAATATAGATAGATATAACAAAAGTTATTTTTTAAACGATTTCAGCACATTTTATCTCCCCAATAACACTTCATCTGAAAAAACAAACCATTTGTCGCACAAAAAAACAACACTGGATAATCTACAATACCGCCCACCTTGCTTTATGCACGCAATGCCTAAAGCCATTTATAAAACGTGTTTCCCATAAATAGTAATAATAAGTTTCTTTTAGCAAGGCCTGAAATAGCCAAATAGCTTTCGATAATTAGACGAGTTACATTTACCGCTTTAGAGTGCTCATTAATACTATTTGACAGTTAAATTTATTTAGTAACAAAGTTAATCACAAAAAGCTGCTCAACTTTAATAATAATGGACTATAAATGATGCCTAACGCTTCCGTAATAAACTATCAGAGGCCTATAGAGGTTCCCTTGCCCATTTATAGTTAAAGTACAAAACTTCAACCTGATTGCACTAGCAAGACTTACACTAAAATTTACACAGATTGTTATTTGGCATCATTTTTATGTATATAAGTATCAGATCAGTCGGATAAATTGTAAGGGATGTTTTAAATGCGATAGAAAGTGGTTCGATTGTATTTCAGATAATTGAATTTTGGGTTTGTATTAAAATAGAAGATTTAAGAATATATGAAATTTGTGTTCAAGGATTTAAAAAGAAGGATTTTATTAATTATGTACATAGAGAGGAATTATGGTGAAACAGAGACCTGCTTCACCAAGATGAACTAGAGTTCACATAATAAATTATGCTGCTTCTACGTTCTCAGCTTCAGGGCCTTTTTGACCTTGTTTGATGCTGAATGTCACTGCTTGACCTTCGCTAAGAGTGCGAAAACCAGAACCAGTGATTGCGCTGAAATGTACAAACACGTCAGGACCATTTTCTTGTTCAATGAAACCAAAGCCTTTAGCTTCGTTGAAAAACTTTACTTTACCAGTAACCGACATACTAAATTTTCCTGTAAGTCAATAATTAAAATTCAGCCATATTATTATGGCAATATCCTCCCTGAGTCAATGCTCAAAAATATGGAGGTACAGTACAGGAACAAGTAATAACCTAACCGGTAACCTTAAACGCAGCACAATATCCGTAAATTCAATACATAAAAACTCAAAGCAAGGTAAGATTAACACATTATATTTTTTTTCGCTCTATTAATTGGGAATTATTTATTAAAAATATAAATTTGTTTCAAATCGCCTTTAACTGACTAATTTCCAAGCAAAAACTATAAAGTATTATTGTAATATATATTGCTATAAACGCGTATAAAAGCCCTCTACAACAGCAATACTGTCAAATAACGCTTCAA
The DNA here is from genome assembly GCF_011378705.1 of Pseudoalteromonas sp. SA25. Lineage (NCBI taxonomy): Bacteria > Pseudomonadati > Pseudomonadota > Gammaproteobacteria > Alteromonadales > Pseudoalteromonadaceae > Pseudoalteromonas > Pseudoalteromonas sp. SA25. Next base: position 141,519 of record NZ_WTKV01000011.1, read on the forward strand.
TAATATCAAAAATACAAACAAAAAAGCCGCTTTAAAAATTAAGCGGCTTTTGATTTAAATATAAAATATTAACTATTCAACAGACCAATCAATAGTATCTTCTGCTTTTATAGGCACAACTTCAGAGTCGCCTAGGGTATAACTTGCAGGTACGTCCCATGGTTTTCTTTGTAATGTTATTGTATCGGCATTACGCGGCAACTCATAAAAGTCAGGACCAAAGTGGCTTGCAAATCCTTCAAGCATGTCCAAAGCTCCTGCGTCTTCGAATGCTTCAGCGTATAACTCAATAGCGGCATGAGCCGTATATGCACCAGCACAACCACAAGCAGCTTCTTTTTTATCTTTGTAATGTGGTGCAGAATCAGTTCCTAAGAAAAACTTTTTATTTCCACTTATAGCTGCGGCCATTAATGCTTGCTGGTGAATGTTACGTTTGAGGATTGGCAAACAGTAATAATGTGGGCGAATTCCACCCGCTAACATATGATTACGATTATAAAGCAAATGATGAGCTGTAATTGTTGCTGCTACATTGCTAGGTGCATTAACTACAAACTCTACTGCATCTTTAGTTGTAATATGCTCTAGTACAATTTTAAGTTCAGGAAAGTCACTTACCACATCCCCTAAAATCGTCTCTAAAAATACTTTTTCACGGTCAAAAATATCAATTGATGAATCAGTAACTTCTCCGTGTACTAACAGCAACATACCTACTTCTTGCATTGCTTTTAAAACCGGGTAAATATTTTTGACTGATGTAACACCCGAATCAGAATTGGTTGTAGCGCCCGCAGGATACAGCTTTGCAGCTACTATTTTACCCGTTGCTTTTGCTTTCTTTATTTCATCTGGTGTCGTTTTATCAGTAAGGTAAAGTACCATTAAAGGCTCAAAGGCTCCTTGTGGGCCTGCTGCCATAATACGTTCTCGATAAGATAGAGCGGTATCAGTACATGTTGCCGGCGGAACAAGGTTTGGCATAATAATAGCGCGACCCATGTATCTGCTAATGTCTCGTACAGTATCCTTTAGCTGGTCGCCATCACGTAAATGTACATGCCAGTCATCTGGGCGAGTGATAGTAAGGGTTGTTACAGAGTTTGTATTATTGCTTGTCATTACTTTGTTCCAAGGCTGAATTTATCCGATCATAGGCATATGATGTTTTCGAGTAAAGATTTTATTAAAAATAATGCATATGTTGATGACATTATCGAGTTGTGTGATTAAAGCTTAATACTCCAATTCAATTGGGATTAGCCATTGTTATTACTTACAATTAATTAAAGTCATTCGTCATAATAATTTACAGCCAATTAAAACCACTCATCGCTTTATTTTGTACAAAATCTAAGATTAGGTTAACTTAGCTACGTATTTAAAAATAAAAAGAATAATATAAATTGCCTATGTCTTACAAAAATAATGCCTCAAGAGCACTTGAGATAAAAACTGATCAACTGAGTATTATTAATCAATTTTCATCAAGCTTATTGCAACTAGACACACTAGACGAGCTATTTGAGTATGTTACAACGCACGTTGTTAACCGTTTAGGATTTGTTGATTGCGTTATTTACCTTGCCGATAACAATGCTTATACATTAAATCAAGTTGCATCGATGGGTATTGCTCACGCCCGAGACAAATATCAAGCCGAACGTAAAGTAATACGTTTTAGTGAAGGAATTACTGGAGCTGTTGCAACTACTGGTAAAGCCGTAGTTATCGATGATGTAACAAAAGATAGCCGTTATATCGCAGATGAGCGCCCTGCCCAATCAGAACTATGCGTCCCTCTTATATATAAAGAACAAGTTTTAGGTGTTATTGATTGTGAGCACCCTATTAAAGGCTACTTTACAAACGCACACCTTGAAATTCTTACAACAGTTGCCCACTTACTCAGTGCTAAAATTAACCAGGTAAATACGGTAAATAACTTACAAAAAACAGTTGAGCAACTTAACAATGCACAAAAATTAGAAAATAGCTTATTACAAATAGCTAACCTAACCTACAAAGCTAACGACTTAGATACCTTCTTTGAAGCCTTGCATTCAATTATCAATAACTTACTTCCTGCTGATAACTTTTTTATCGCTTTATATGACAAAAAAGTAGATATACTTGACCTTGTTTATATAGTCGAAGAAGGCATAAACACTAAAACACATCAAAAAATATCTAAAGAACAGCTAAAAGACACTGCTTCATATTACCTACTGCAAACAGAGCAAACCTTATTACTCAATAAAGATGCCTTTCAAAGTCATATTGATAACGGTGATTTTAAAATGGTAGGTAGACAATCAGAGTCTTGGTTGGGTGTTCCATTTAAAACAAGTGATCGTATAAGCGGTGTTATTGTTGTACAAAGCTACGATAAGACACTGCAATACAACGAACACGACAGCGCTCTTCTAACTTACGTAAGTCGTCAAATAAGTATGGCAATTGATAGACAACTAGCCCGACAAGAGCTCGAGCATAAAGCATTGCATGACGAGCTTACCGGCCTTGCTAACCGCTCATTACTCATTGAGAGAATAAAGCATGCTATTTTACGTTTAACGCGCGCTAAAAAAAGTACTAGCCATGCCCTGCTGTATCTAGATTTTGATCGTTTTAAAAGTATAAATGATTCGCTAGGGCATGAAGTCGGAGACCATTTTCTTATAAAAATATGCGACTTAATTAAAAGTACAGTACGAAGCACGGATACATTTGCTCGTTTAGGCGGTGATGAATTTGCTATATTTATGGAAAATATCACACATAAAAACCAAGTTAATGAAGCTTTAAACAGAATTAAAAGCGCATTATCAAAACCTCTAAATGTAGATAGCCACTTACTTCAAGCTTCTACTAGTATTGGTATTGCCTATACCGACAACATAAACGATAAAGCTTATATATTACTGCAACAAGCTGATGCTGCTATGTATGAAGCAAAATCCACCGGGCGTGGACAAGTTAAGTTTTTTAATAACACGATGCGTAAAAAACTTAAAACCCATGCCGATATCGAAAACGACTTGCAACACGGTATAGAACACAACGAATTTGAACTCTATTTTCAGCCAATTTTTACAATTACCACAAGTGAAGTTGTCGGATTTGAAGCACTTGTGCGCTGGCATCATCCAAAAAAAGGATTTGTACCACCTAATGACTTTATACCGATAGCTGAAACTACAGGGCAAATTATAAATCTTGATTTACATTTACTTGATTTAGCCGCTCAGCAGATTTCTAATTGGCACCAGCAAGGTCATCGCTTTTTGAAAGTAACGGTTAATGTATCGTCACGACATTTTGCAAGCCTCGATTTTGTAGCGCAAATACATTCTATTTATAATAAATACCAATTACCTCTGGGTTCTTTATGTTTAGAAATTACCGAATCAGGCTTAATAGAAAATCTAGAACTCGCCACTCAAATAATAGAAGGTCTTTCACCTTTAAAAGTAAAATTGTGCCTTGATGATTTTGGAACGGGTTATTCAGCACTGGGCTACTTGCACCAACTGCCTATTCATATTTTAAAAATAGATAAAAGTTTTATTGACCACCTACAAGATTCCACCAACCCACTTGTTGAAGCCATTTTATCACTTGCGCAATCATTAAAACTTGAAGTTGTTGCTGAAGGGATAGAAACACTTGAACAATTAGCCATTTTACAATCCACCGCGTGCGACTATGGCCAAGGTTTTTTAAAGTCAAAACCGGTCACAGCCAAAGAAGCCATATTACTTATTAATAAGCCTTTATAAAAAGAGCCAGCGAGTTGGTCGCTGGCTTAGGTATTACGTATATACTCATCCATTAACCTAAACTAAAGCTAAAAAGCAAAATGACTTTAGTTTTTAAACCACAACCTAAAGTAACCATTCCCCACCCCACACAGTTATTTATATAGTCAAAATTCACACTGAGGTGAAGCACACCGCAATCGATATACTTAAAATACAACATGAAGCAAACTCATCTAAAACTCATCAAACCAGTTTTTGAATGACTTTTATCGTTACTAATTTTAATATTTTCGCGATTCATAGCAACAAACTGCAATAAACCACAATAAATCGCAAACTTTTAGCCATCTAGACGTTGAAACGTTTTTTATATAGGCGTAGTATGTGGTTAATCTGAGCTGAACTCACTTTTCCCATGAGAATTTTTAAAGATGATTGGTATTAAACATTTAAAAACCATAGCAACCCTAAAAGAAACAGGATCTTTGGTTAATACAGCACGAGAGTTATTTTTGACACAGTCTGCTTTATCTCATCAAATCAAAGATTTAGAGAATAAATTAGATTGCCAATTATTTGAGCGTAAAACTCAACCAGTCCGCTTTACCCCTCAGGGAATGCTATTACTTGAGTTAGCTCACGAAATATTACCAAAAATGGAAGCGACTAAATGCCGTTTGAAAGAAAGCTTAAATCAGCCTATTTCTCAACTGCGTTTAAGTGTGGAATGCCATGCATGTTTTCATTGGTTATTGCCTACTATTAAAGAATTTAATAACTTTTGGCCTGATATAAAAATTGATTACGAGCGCGGCTTTAGTTACGACGCTATTCCTGACTTACTAAGCGATGAGCTCGATTTAGTTTTAACATCTGACATACGTGAACCCGACACATTAGAGTACGCGCACTTATTTGATTTTAAATTGAAGCTTATTGTGGCACCGGATCATGAACTTGCTAAAAAAGCGTATGTAACAGCGCTTGATTTAAAAAACGAAACTATTATTTCATACCCTATCCCGCGTGAACGCCAAGATATATTTAAGCATTTCATTCAAAATGCACGTTTTGACGGTACGTTAAAAACGGTTGACCAAGGATTACTTATTTTTCAACTAGTAAGTGCCGGCATGGGCGTTGCCGCTTTACCTGATTGGCTAGTTACACCTTATGAAAGCCAAGGCTTAATTAAATCAATTCCTTTGGGCGCTCTTGGTCTTACTCGTCCTATGTATTTAGCGATGAAAAAAGACATGAAAGATAACCCTGTTTATCGTCACTTTTTAAATACGTGTAAGCTAAATAACGGTCGATAATCATCAATATAATGAGTAATATCGCTGTAATTAACTCTACAGCGTTTAACTCTTATGTTTGTTATTAAAAAAATGATTGGTGGCTTACTTATGCCACTGCCTCTATTGGGTTTATTTGCGTGCCTGATGCTCCTACTCGCATTTAAAGGCCGCAAATCAGCTCTCTTCTTATCTACTTTAAGCTTAATTGTATTACTTGCATTGAGCACACCCTTTATCGCCAATTTAATTATCCAAAATAATGAACCTGCGTCGCTTGCATTTAATACCCTAAAGCATCCAAAAATAGACAAAATAGTTGTACTAGGTTGCGATATAAACCCAAACCCTGCACTCAGTGCTAATAATCAATTAGGTAATTGTGCACTAACGCGCTTAGTAGAAGGTGTAAAGCTAGCAAAGCACTACCCTAATGCAGAGCTTATAGTGTCAGGCGGGGGTTATCAAAATACCACTAATAGCGGGCTTATGTATCAAACGGCAATTAGTTTAGGTGTTAATAAGAGTCGTATATTCCAAAACCCAAAAGCAATGGATACAGGTGAAGAAGCTAAGTTACTGGCATCAAAATTAGTCGACTTTAAAGTTGCACTAGTAACATCTGTACTGCACATGCCACGCGCAAAAGACTTATTTAATGCTCAAGGTATTGAAGTCATAACCGCAGCCACTGATTATCATAATTTTGCTGCACTTCCATGGAGCAAACAGTTTATTCCCAATGCTCATGCCTTACTAGTGGTTACGCAATACAGTCACGAAGTAGTAGGAAACACATGGATAAGTTTGCGCCGCTGGATAGATCCAGAGGCACTGTAGCTCATTTCGTCTAACTAACCTGATGTAATGGTCTCCTCCCTATACGGCATCTATGTGCCATGATTAAAGTGGTTACAATAATCAAAGGGAGAAGACCAAAATGAAGATTACAACAATTGGTTTAGACATAGCAAAAAGATTTTTCCATGTGGTGTGCTGCAATGAACAAGGGCGCTTAGTTAAAAAGAAAATGTTAAAGCGTGCGCAAGTGTTATCTTTTTTCCAACAACACACTACGTGTTTAGTTGCTTTAGAGGCCTGTGCAACTTCTCATTTTTGGGCTCGAGAAATCAGAAAATGTGGTCATCAGATTAAGCTTATTCCACCTCAGCATGTAAAAGCCTTCTTAGTTGGCAATAAAAATGATTATAACGATGCTTTAGCAATTAGCGTTGCTTCAAAACAACATCATATTAAGAGTGTCTGTATAAAATCAGTTGAGCAACAAGATAACCAAGCACAGCACAAAGCGAGAGAATTAGCGGTCAGACAAAGAACGGCACTATGCAATCAAATCCGAGGCTTAACTGCTGAATACGGAATTATTTTAAATCAGGGTGTAAACACAATACGCAAAAGTATCCCCCTAATTTTAGAAGATGAAAATACCGGATTATCAGGCGCATTTAAAGCGGTACTAAAGCAGTTAGAAACACAATTGAGTAACTTAGACAGCTGCATTGAAACTTACAGTACATTAATAGTTGAAACAGCAAAAAATAATGATATTTGCCAACGGATCCAAACAATACCTGGATTTGGTCCTATGGTATCAAGCGCCTATTTCAATGAAGTTGGAAATGGCAGTAACTATAAAAGAGGCCGCGATGTTTCAGCGTCTTTAGGTATCGTTCCGCGTCAACACAGTAGTGGCGGAAAAGATACTTTACTTGGGATAAGTAAGCGAGGAAATAGCTACTTAAGGTGCCTGTTGATCCAAGGAGCAAAAGCTGTTGTCTCAAGAGCAAAAACGAAGAATGATAAATTAAGTCAATGGATAAACCGACTGGTTCAAACTCGAGGGCATAATCGAGCATGTGTAGCTTATGCCAACAAGATGGCGAGAATGGCTTGGGCTATTAGCGCTTCAGGTGAGAGTTACTCACCCGTATAAATACTCTTCAAAGAATTGCGTAAGTGGCTAAAACGATGACATAACAGGTCAAACCTGCATATTGAAAACCTATAGAGTTCAGTGGTAGTAAATACCGATAACCTGATCAGGACAATATGCGCGGATTACATCAAGGTCAGAAGTAATAATCTTCACTAAAAGACCGTATATATGACAGCAAACCTGTCCCTGCTATCGTTGAATGACACCTTGCAATACTGGAGGAGACCATATATGAA